>NZ_JBSGDA010000012.1:50711-205376 GCF_053602135.1 Nocardia sp. NPDC004573 | reverse complement strand
GACCCGGCACACCAGACTGACCCGGCACCGACTGAGACGGAACACCCGACGGACCGGCAGTGCCCGGCGAACCAGCCGAACCCGGAACCCCGGCGCCATTGGATTGACCCGGTGCCGGAGCGCCGGCTTGACCCGGCGGAGGGGAAACACTCGGCTGTCCCGGTATAGCCGTGCCCGGTCGCGACCGCTGCTGATCCGGCCGATTCGACCACGGCGTCGCCGGGCCGGTCTGCTCATCTTCCGCCGTTTCCGGCTCTTGCGCTGCTACCTCGACCCCGGTGGGCCAGATTTCAGCAGAGGTCATGATCGTCCCCCGGTTGTCGGTGCCATCGGCAGGTGGAGGATGCCCGAACGGTAGGTTCGAGCAGTGGGTCGCTGACGTTCATCCAACCCGTCTCACAAGTTGCTGTGAACTGATCTGGCAGCCTGGACAATTCGCGCTTGTCAGTGTAGTTGGATTCGGAACCGGCCTCCCGGTTCTGCCAGCGCCGCGCTTCCCGCCATTGGGAAGCCTCGACAATGAAGACGTCGAAAGTAGGTCTCACTCATGGTCGATCGCTGTGCTGCGCGACTTGAGGTGTTTGATCCGAGAGGTGGACCTGGCCGTGGTGATCCACGTACACCCTGTGGCCTCGACCGGGTACGCCGGTCGTCGCAGTATCTGCTCCCCGTCGATGTCAGGTAGGTGATCCCATGGGCTTCTGGAGTGGGCTCGGCAACTTCACGGTGACCACCGCGGCCGGCTTGGTCGGTGGCGCGGTCGGGTCCTTACTGGGTCCGGCCGGGACGGTGGCTGGCGCCGCCCTGTTCTCTGGGATGGCGGAGGCTGTTTGGACGGGCACAGTGGAAGACGGCACTTTTGAAGAGTCGGTCACCGAAGGTGCGAAAACCGGTTTGTTCGGCGTTTTCCTGGGAGGAGCGGGGGGTGGCGCGGCGAGGGGTCTTTTCGCCACCGCGCCGCAATTGTTCGGTCGGACGATGACGACTGGAGGCGGTCGTGCACTCGCCGGCGCACTGCGGCCGAATGTCGCTACGAACAGGGGGTTCCCGTCGTTCAGGGCGGCAAGGGGTTGGTTGACCGGCGCGGGAGTGGGTAGCGGAGCTATGAGCCTGGTAAATGGAGCGCCGCCGAAGTCGTCGAACGGCCAGCCGTACTCCGAGATGCTTCCGACCAAAATCCTTGATAGCTCGACAGTATTCAGCACCAGCTGAGGGGCAGCGCTATGGACATGCACCAGATGCTGATGCCCGATCGAGACAAGGTTCGGCAGGGCAATTACCCTTCGGAATGGGTTCACTCGGTCTTCACCGAGTCTTGCTTCAAAGATTTGTATAAAAACTTCGACAAGATTTGGAAAAGTCTCGGAAAGGACTCCAAGAGCGACCCTCCTAAAGTCCCGAGCGTGCCGCAGGTCGCCCCTGCGAATGTGGGCAGCTTCACCAACTATGCGGAAGTTGCGGTGCAACTCCGGCGATCGTACACTGAGCTGAACGGCAACGTCACTGAGTTGGTGAAGTCGGTGCGAGAGTCCGGAAAATGGTCGGAGGCGGGACAGGAAGCGACCAACAAGATAATCGACGAGCAAATCGTCGCGATGGCGCCTACCGCTCCGCCTCAAGGGATACAGATCGACAGTTATATTCTGACTTGGGTCACCGAAGCCAACAATTCTCTTGCGAGCGAGATCGAGACCGTCAAGCAGGGGCAGAGCGGCGTGGCCAAGGACATCGACGATCAGACCAAGATGATCAAGGAACTGCAAGATCACATAAAGAAACTGGAACAGGCGCAGAAGCACCCGGATTTGGATCCGCCGTCCATCGATACGGGGAAATGGCCGACCGGCCTGGGGGACCCCCGGTCCACCGACAACACCCTGCCTCCAGGTTTGGATGGCCTCGATGGTCTCGACGACCCGGACAACTCCGGCCTGACGCCCCCCGGTTTGAACGATCCTGGTTTGGACACCCCTGGCGTGGACAATGGTTTGAACCCCCAGACACCCGGCGGCATCGACCCGATCGGCAGCACGCCGGGCGTGACGACACCCCCCACCCCCGCCGTGCCGCCCGCTTCCGCCATGTCGCCGATGGGCTCCGGCATGGACATGATGAGTTCCATGCTGCCGATGATGATGCAGCAGGCGATGATGCGGAACATGGCCGATCGGGACTTGAACGATCGCCGTGCGGAACTGGATCCGAGCCGCTTCGACGACCGGCTCGATGCGGTGGCCCCGCCGCCGGTCGCGCCGCCGGTCACGGCTCAGCCCGCCGTCGCGCAGCCGTCCACGACGGCTCCGGCGACGCATCACCCCGCGACGCCGGCAGGCACAACGTCTTCCACCCAGCCCACCGTGGCGCCGGGCCGGACCCCGGACGCGGACGGCAGCGTGACGTACACCTTCCCCGACGGACGCACGCAAAAGGTTTCCGCCATGGTCGCTCAAGCCCTGGACGCGGCATTCGGCAATCGCAGCGGCACCGACGCGCAGAAGGCGTACGAGAAGACGTCGGCGAAGTGGTCGGACAAGAAGCAGATCGGTACTTCCGTCGATCCTTTCCAGTTGATGACCGGAGACGTCGCCGTGTGGGAGAAGCGCACCGCGATCCTCGTGGTGTTCCCCTCCGACGACGGCGCGGGCACACTGGAGGCCGTCATCGACGGCGAGCTGAAACCCTGCAACCCACCGGAGATGTCCGACAAGGCGGGAGAATTCGGTAGCTTCACCGGGTTCGTGCACCCGAAGGGCATCGAGGTGACCGCGCCGACCGACGGGTCCGTACCCCCGTCGACGCCGGGTTCGGCCGATCAGCCCGCGGCTGCGGCGATGCCGGTTGTCGCGACGGGCTGATCGCGCGAGCATGGGGACAGCGGCAGATGAGGAGAGGAGGTCGCGATGGCGCTGAAGGTGGATCCGCACGAACTCGTCGCTGCGGCGTCGAAACTCGCCGCGATGGCGCGCGATACCGGTGCGGCGATGCCCGGCGGATGGGTCGTGCCCGCGGGGGCTGACCCGATCTCCGCCGCCGCGGTGCCGCAACTCAACGCGCAGGCCGCGTCACTGTTCAACGGGATGGCCGGGGTTCTCACCGATATCCAGCGCACCGCGTACAACATCGGGGCGGCAGCCGCCGATTACACGTCGGCCGACGACGACGGCGCTCGGACCATCAACGGCAGCGGCGGTGAGCTTCTCGCCAATCCGGTCGGCGACGTGCAGGAGATCGGCCCCCGGCGCCCGCCGGGTCTGCGTTTCCCTGCCGCCGGCGGAGCCGTCGACCCGTTGACTTTCGCTCAGCAGTTGCACTCGGGCCCAGGGCCCGGTGCGGCGAAGGGATTCGCGGACGCGCTGCGCAAGTTCGCCGGCGGTCCGCATCTCGCGGCGATCGAGGGCGTGAACTCGGCGGCGAAGTCGATGCAGAACTGGGAACCGGTCGGTTCCGCGGCCGCCGCGGAGCTCGGTCAGCGCCGCGGGTGGTTGGACCAGCTCGGCATCGGTCTGGGCATGCTGGCCGACGGAATCGATACCTACAGTGACGCGTTCCGGACCGCGAAAGCCAAACATCCGACGCCGCAGGAGATCATCGCCGCGCGAAAGGAGCTCATCGCGGCGATGCGCTCCAAGAACGAACTCGGTATCCAGGCCGCCCTTGCGAAGTTCAACGAACAGAACGCCCGATCGGCGGAGACCATCACCGGTTACTCCACCGAGGTGGGCGCGAAGGTCGGAGCGAGTGAAGGCGCCAGTGAAGGCGCAGGAAAGGGCAGCGGCAATGGTGATTCCAGCGCATTGACGCAAATGCTGCCTGCCCTGATGAGCGCCATGGCCTCGGCCGGAATGCCGCTGAGCCAGCTCGGGCAATCGGATCCAGCGGACGTCTACGACGACTACGGCCTCGACCAGTACGGTTACGACGACCTAGGCATTCCCAGCGGGCTCGGTGCGGGCAGCCCGAGCGGGATGCCGGCCGGCAGCCCCGGCGCCGGTATACCGGATATCGAAGCGGCAACCGTCGCGGCAAGCGCCTTGCCGGTCGCCGCGGCGGCCACCCTCGGATCCGGCATGCCGCGCGCCTCGGTGATCGAGCCTCTCGGCACGGCGTCGGCCGCCAATGCGGCCGCCGCCCGCGGCGGTTCGCCGATGATGCCGTACATGCCGATGGCCCCGGGCATGGGCAACTCGGGCGGCAACAACGACCGCAACCGGGTGGTGGCGTGGCATCCCGACCGCTTGATGTACGTGGACGACACTCCGCACACCGAAGCGGTGATCGGCGAACGGCCGACCATAGCCCCGACGGTCACCCCGCCGACGCCCACTCCGAGCAACCAGACCCCTTCCCAACCCGGAGGTAACGCATGAGTGAGCACAGCGAGGTGGAGTCGTGAGTGCCATCCACCCGGACGTGCAGGCGGCTTTGGACGCCGCCCGCGATCTGCGGCACCGGATCGCGGAGATGCGGGAGAAGATCGACAACATCCGGGCCCGCAGGCCGTCGCCGAGCGGCGCGGTCATCCCGGAGGTCGACGCGATGGGCAGGTTGACCGATCTCTACCTCGCCCCCGGTACCGCCGCGCGCCTCACCAGCCCGGAACTGGTCGCCGAGATCATGTCCGCTATCCGGGAGAGCACCGCCGACGCGGCGCGGCAGTATCAAAGCGTCATGGAGACTCCGGTCGATGGAATCGAGCCGGTCGCCACTGCGTCGGGGCAGTCCGGATGACCGAGCCCGCCCCGGACGTCACCGTCGCGGACACGGTCCGGTGGTTGCACGACGAGGGGTTGGTCCGGCTGGCGGGGGTGGCGGACGGCATCTCGTCGACGATCGTCGCCTACACGATCGATGTCGCCACCGGAACCGTCTCGGCGCACCCCGCCACTGGAGGCGGGGTCGGCGCGGACGTGGTGTCCCTGGCCGCCGACGACCTGCCGTACCCGGTCGGCACTGCCCGGCGTCTGGTGATCGCAGGTGTCACGACGACGGATGCGGTACTCGTGATCGACTTGGCGACGACGCTGACGATCGCGATCAACGCCGACCATCCGGAGCAGGCGGCCCGGTCCTGGGTTCTGCAACTGCTGTTGAATCCGGAGATCACCATCACCACCAACAGCGCCGACGTCGCGATCGGCACCAGCACCCGGCTGCGGCAGAGCTTCATCCCGGGTGGCGGCGCGACCCTGGTCAACGTCGACGACACCCGCCCTCCGGTGACGGCGGTGACGTTGAACCCGGCCACGGAAGGTCCCGACCATCTCGACGTGGACCCGGACGGCACCGGGGAGCTGTATCTCGGCGCACGGTTCTGGCAGCTGCGCCAGGTCATGCGCATCGAGGACGCGGCCTGGTCCGTACTGGCGGCGCGCCTGGAATCGGTGGCCGACGATGCCGATTACACCCTCAATCCTCAGCCCGGCGAACGATTCTCGGAGACCAGCCGATGACCGACATGCACCCGATTCAGGTGGACGACTACGACTTCGACGATGACGACCAGCCGGAGGCCACCCCACCGGACTGGCGGACCTTGACCTACGAGGTCTTCAACCCAGACCACACCGTCGGCGTCGGATGCGATCGCGACGGCGAGATCATCGGCCTGCACATCACCGATGATGCCCGCGACAACGGCGACGAGTGGCTGGCGTCCCAGATCGTCAAGCTCGCGCGGCTGGCGCACGCGAAATCGCGGGTGGGGCTGCGGGCCGAGATGGAATACAAGGGCACGCGTTCCTACACGATCGACTCGTTCGATCTTCCGACCGAGGCGTCGTATCGCGCCATGGAGGAAGCCGAGTTCCGACGCGACACCTGAGTGCCGACCGCCGCACGGCGAGACAGGACAGCGAGATGACCGACAAATTCGATACCGACGATCCGCACGAGGTGGTCGCCGCCGCGCACAAGTTCCGCACCGCGATAGCCACGGTCGGTGGCCAGGTCGGGCAGATCAGTAGCGGTTTCGTCGCGCCACGGCGACCTGAATCGGAGATCGACCGGCAGCTGGTGACGCACACGCGGTGGATCAAGGCGACCTTCGAGCGCGCCGTACGGGCCAACGGCCGCCGCGTGGACGCGACGACAGAGGTCACCGCCCAAGTGTCCTACGCTCACGCCGACGCCGATCGCGCCGGTGCCGCCGCGGTGCGTCGCGGCGCCGAATCCGTCTGACTGCCTGATGGAACCGGAGCGCGACAGTCCGTACTGGGACGCCATCGTCGGCGACAACTGGCCGGCGATATCGCCGGGGGACTGGAGTGCACTGGAACGTCTCGCGCGAGAGGGCGCGGGAGCGTTGGACTTGCTCGACGCCGACAGCAAGCGTCGCGACTTCGACGAACGTGCCCGCTCCAGCGCCGGTCTACAGCCGATCAAGGACGACATGCTGCGCCAGCGGATGAATCCGCAGGCGTTCGCCGACGCGCTGGAGGCCACGGCGGACACCTTCCGGGACTTCTCGGACCTGGTGTATCGCACCCGCAACAAGATCCTGGACATCGTTGACGAGACCACCTCGCGGATCAGTGCGACCAAACGCGCGGCCGCGGCGGAAGAGGATGAATCCGATGCCCAGGCCATCCGCAGCCGGATCCCCGGAATGATCGCCGCGGCCAGGGAAGACGTGGAGGACGTCGTCCGCGCCGCGCTCGGTTCGATCAACCCGCAAGGCCTGCCCAGCCTGGGTTTGATCGCCGACGCGCTGGGGCAGCCGGGTCCTTGGCAGCCGGGCCACCGCAATGCGGACGACCACAGTGGGGACGTCCGCCATCAGCACCGGCCTGCGACGGACCATTCCGGCAGTCCACGACACGACGGACCGCCGGGGACGGATCGTCCGAAAGACGATCTCCCGGACGCGGTGGTCCCGCGGGATGTCGACGACCGGCCGGTCACCGCCGATCCGGTCGGCCCGGTGTTGCCCGGTGGCGAGCTCGAAAAGCCGCCCGGCCCCATCGTCGCCGGCGACAGCTCCAGCCCGCCGTCGACCGGCACCGTGCCGGATCAGCACATCCCCGGCGGACCGACGACCGTCCCGGTGAACACCGCGCCCGGCGGAGTCCAGGAGGGCGGACCCGGTCTGCCCGCCGCGGGTGGTCCGCCGCGCGGGCAGGTCACCGGCACCGAGCACACAATGCCGGGCCGGGATGCCCCGATGGACAGTGATGATCCGGCTGCGGCCGGTCCGGATGCGCGAGATTCGCACGGGAGGGATCCCGAGGTCACGGCCGAGGGAGCGGAGTCTGCGGCCACCGACCGTTCCACCAGCACCGTTTCGGCGGCGGATGCGCACGACCCGGTCGCGCCCGAGCAGCAGTTCGCCGGCTCTTCGACGGCTGTGGACGACATCACCGCCGCCACATCAGCTCCACCGCCTTTCATCCTTCCTCCACCGGTCGCGGCGCCCGCGTCCACCGCACCGTTCACACCAGCCGCGCCGACCGGGCAGGTCGCCTCGGCCGCTCCCGCCGGACCGGCTGTTTCCGCACCCGCGGCGCAGGCGGGATCGGTTCCGCCGCAAGTGCAGGCGAAGCAGACTGCGCCTCCACCCAGTGAATCGCGGGGGCCGGTCGCCGCACCCAAGGTCACGGTGGGGAGCGTCGGGCCGCCCCCGGGTGCGGGCGTGGGCAAAGCGCAGTCACCGGGTGCGACCGAGCAGCCCGCGGACCCGCGTGAGAACAGCACGGACGACAACGACGAGTCGATGCGCAGTGTGGTCGGCGCGGCCATGACATCGGCGGCCGCCCCGGCATTCGTCCTGGGTGAGCGGGTGGACGGTGATCTGGTGCTGGCCCGCACGCTGTTGGGGGGAATTCTGGCGGCGGGTGGGGACGCCGTTCTTGGGCTCGGCTGGGCGGTTTCGGTGATGCGTCATCCGAGCGGAATCACCGCGTTCGTCACCTCGAACGAGGGCCGCGGCTGGATACCGGCCGGGTTGTACCTGCCGCGTGAGTTGTCCACGCCGTGGGTATGGGAGGTGGCCGAGAGCGCGTGGGAGGGCGTCGCCGATCCTGTTCGCGTACTGGCGGAGTTCGGCATCGCCTGGGGTCGCAAGTCCGGCGCCAGGCTGACCGCTGTCGCCTCCTCGGAGGAAATCGACGCAGCGTTGCGACGGCAGTTGGGTGATGTGCCGATCGAAGGAGAAGTGGCCGCGTCGTCGGCGATGGACTTCAGCGCGCCGAGGCCGAGTCTGGCAGATCGCCTGGAAATGGTCGCGGCTCCGGCGCTGGTGCGGCGGGCCGCGACCACGCTGGAGTCGGAAATCGAACTGCGCTGCCGGGAACTGGCTTCGGACGCGCACGTTCGTGTCCACAAGGCCGGGCTGGGCTCCCCGGCCGCGCTGGACGCGCCGGCGACGCGCGAGCGCATTCTCGCCGCGCTGCGACAGCGCCGCGAGGTGCCGCAGGAGTGGTGGGAGGAGCTCCGGGATGCCGACGACCTGCTCACCGCGACGATGTTGTCGCATCGCGCCGATGTGTCCAGGGTCGCCCTGGGTGAGCTCCGCGCCGAACACGCCGACGGCCGACACGCATCGGAGATGAGCGCGTTGCGCGCCATGGTCTTCGAGCGGCGTTGTGACGAACTCGTGCTGCTGCTTGCCGAGGCGGCGACCAGGCAGAGTCTGCGCGACGCGGTGTATGCACATGCGCAGATCGTGAGTCACCCGGCTTTTGTCACATCCGCTCCCGCTCCCGCTGCGCCGGTTCGGCGACCGACCATCTCGGCAGGGCCGGGCCGCTGAGCGGAAGCGGATGCCGCGGTCGAAGGCATTGCGACACAAAGGTTTCGAAGAACATGCGCACCTGGCAACAGTCCCGCACTCCCCAGGTTTGGGAAGAATCGACAATAAGGGGACGTGTGGTGGGAAAGGATCTGATCGAGCATGCCGAACAGCAGCATGGAAATCGACCCTATGGTTTTGCGTCAGCTGGCCGACCAACACGACCGCGTCGCGCGCGACACGAGGGAATGGGCCAAACCGCCGACGGAGTGGCTCGCGAACTTCCTGCCCACCTACGGCAAGATCGCGTATCCGGTCTACGAAGCGCTGGAGCGCTACTACGACGCCCGGCAGCGTGCGGGCGAGGCGCTGGCCAGCGAACACGATCGCACCGCTGACTCGCTGCGGGCGTCCGCGGACGCCTACGAACAATCCGACGAGGATTTCGCCCAATACATCCGGCAGGTGGGCGGCGTGACCGACCAGCCGTCCCCGATCGCTCCGCCCGGAACCCAGACCGATCCGTTCGGTTCGGATCGCCCGACGGCGCCGTCCGTCTCCACACCCGGCGATGATCCCGGGACGGCCGACCCGAGTACAGCCGGGCCCGTTTCCACAGGTCCCGCTACGGCGGGCCCCGGCAGCGCCGAGAACGCTCCGCTCGCAGCAGCGCCTGGCGGACCCAACGGGGCATCGCCGACGGGTACGGGTGTGCCCGGCGCGACCGCCGCTCCGACGGATCCGGTAAGCGCCAACGGCAACGGCACGCCGAACGCGCCCGGAACGACGACGCCGGGCGGGCCGTCGAGCACCGGTGTGACCGCGCCGACGCCCGCAGGCCTGCCCCCCTCGGGGCCCGGCCCGCTCAACGGGGCTCCGGACGATCGCGCCGCCACGCAGTCGCCCAGTGGTGCGACGGGACGGACCGACATGCCGCCCATGCCGGTGCCGGTCGCGAGCCCGTTCGCGGCGGCGGTCGCCTCGGCGAAAGACAAGGAGGCCGATCCCGCGTACGTGGTGGGCAACCAGGTGAACGACGATCTGGTGCTGGCGAAGACGCTCCTCGGCAGCGTTCTCGCCGCCGTGGATTCCCCGGTGGGCATGGCCTGGGCGGTCGCGGTGATGCGCGGTCCCGGGGGTACGGGCGTCTTCATCACGTCGAACGAGGGCCGCGGCTGGCTGCCCGCCGGGTTGTTCCTTCCGCGTGAGGTTTCCACTCCGTGGAACTGGGACGAGTTGCTCGCCGCCGACGACGGCGCCGGATCGCCGTGGGAGGGCGTCACCGACCCCGCCCGGATATTGGCGGAGTTCGGCCTGGCCTGGGGCGCGAAGGCGAACGCGAATCTGTCGGCCCTGGTCTCCTCCGGACCGATCGATCCCGGCTTGCGATCCCGATTCGGCGAAGCGGCGATGGAGGGGCTCGTCGGCCCGTCCTACGACGTCGACCTGCGCGAGTTCACCCCGGATACAGCCGACCGCCTCGGCCTGACCGGTTCGATCGCGGGCCTGGAACATGTCTCGTCGGTACCCGACGCCCAGGTGCGGGCGCGCTGTGTGGAACTGGCCGTGGATGCCCACGCGCAGGTCGGCCGCTCCGGATCGGTTCCGGCCGAAGCCGCTACCTCGCGCCGGGTTCGGGAGCGAATCCTGGCCGACCTGCAAGCCGGACGGCCGGTGCCGCGCGAATTGTGGGACGAACTGCGCGACGCCGACGATCTGCTGGCGGCCTCCATGCTCGGGCAGCGGGTCGACGTGGGCCGGGTCGAGGTCGGGCAGCTGCGAGTGGACGCGGGGGCATCCCCCCTGCGCGGCATGGTCTTCGAGCGGCGCTGCAACGAGCTGGTGCTGCTATTGGCCGACGAGCCGAGCAAACAGACACTGCGCGATGCCGTGTACGCCCACGAACAGATCACGCTGCACCCCCAGTTCGTCTCGACACCGGCTCCCGTCTCCACCGCCGTGCAGCCGGAGCGCGTCGCACCCCCCGCGACGATTCCCTCGGTCACCGCTCCGGAGGTGGCCGGAGGGCCGCCGCCCGCGGTCGTGGCTGCGCCATCGACTCCGCCGCCGCCGGTGGCACCTCCTGAGCGGTCGTGAACACCGCACTTCGATAGACGGAGTCGGCGTGATCCGTGGCGCGGCAGCAACTCTTTCTGCCGCGCCACGAAGAATGCTCATACCTGAGCGAGCGGTTCCGAGTAAGGGGATCGTTCGTCAGGCGGCGTTGTCACGTGACTGCGGAGCAGGCATTCCGGAATTTCCCGGAATCTCGTTGGCGGGGTGACAGCGCCTGGGCGGCAACGAAGGCCCACCTACCCGGACGGTTGCGCCCACCGATCCAAGCCTGAGGTGGTGTGTCTTCGCGGGTCACTCCGACCGGCCTGGCGCCGCGCTGTGGCAGCGGGCGGATCGCGGCAGAACGCCACGACCAGCGCAGCGGCTTGCTCGCAGCATCGACGCCGAGCCTAGCCCGATTCTCGAGGCCGGATGTGCGCGGCCGCGTCGTCCGCCGGACTCGATTCGTCGGGCCTGAACCGTTCGTGCGGGATCGGCGCAAGGCCGAGGGTGCCCATCCCGCCGTCTTCGGCGCCGCATCGACCCAGGGCAGTCCCTCCCGACACCGGCCGAAGAGCTCCGGGCTAAGCCTCGATGACGGAAACCGCCTCCGCTTGCTCTTCGTCGGCATCGACCGCCGCAGTCTGCGTGGGCTCCCCGCTCGGCTGCTCGGACACGGCACGGTCCCTGGTCCGCCGGACCGGGATCACGCCAGGCGCCGTGGTCGTCGCCGGAGCGGGATTCGGATTGTCCGCAGGTTCGGTATTCCCCACCGGGGCCGCGGTGATGCCGCCGGGCTCCGCGGTGGCCGGTTGCGCGACGGCCGGTTGCGCATTCGGATCGCCTTGCGGCGGTGCGCCCGCGGGGGCGGCCTGATTGCCGGGGGGCGGGTTCTGGCCCGGCTGTCCGGGGGCGCCCTTGTTCTGGGCCTCTTTGGCTTTCTCCGCTTGCTCGGCCTTGTTCTCTTCGGCCCTCTGCATCATCTCGGGTATCTGCGAGATAAGCGGCATCGCCGCCATCGGCAGCATCGCGAGCATCGGCAACAGCGACGACAATCCGCCGTCACCACCACCACCGGTACCGCCGCCGGACGCGCCCCCGCCGCCGTTCTGGCCGCCGCCGTTCGAGTTACCCTTTCCTTTGCCGTTCGCCATGTCATCGTTGAGGTCGGCGATCGCGGTGACTTTGTCGTAGACCGCCTCCACGGCCGCGGCCACCGCCTTGAGCAGGGGAAGCTCCTGTGCGGGCTTGAGTTTGGCGCTACCCGCGGCCTTGAGCTTCGTATTCAAGTCGGTCACTATCGTTTTGATGGACCGTAGGGCCTGTACCTGTTCGGCGGCCACTGTGACGGAGGTTTTGACCACCTGGTCGTCCATCTGCAGCAACTTGAGCTGCCTGGCCTCGACCTTGTCGACGGTCTTGCGGTATTCGTCGTCCGCCTCGCCCTTGCCGAGGGTCTCGTAGATCGCCGGCTTGAGCAGGTCGTCGACTTTCGGCGGCGGGGTCGTCATGCCGCGGCCCAACAGGTCCACGGCGGTCTGAATCGCCGTGTCTGCCAATGCGATGAAGGCACGCAGCCCTTCCGACGCGCCAGGCGGGCAGTGCAGATCGACCAGCCAGAAGTGCTTGGCCTCGGAGGCGTAGCTCGCCAAGGGGGCAGAGGCCGACACCGCCGCCTTTTTGGCTTCGGTATTCGTCGCCGTTGTTACCATGCCGTCGCCACCCGCCTCTCAGGAGTCCCAACCATTGTCTCCGCTTCCCGGTTCTGGGAAGTGGTTCATAGTTCGATCACCCACCCACGAATGGGAATACGGCCGAATCGGTTCGGGCGACACAATAACTGGAAGAGTGTGAGAGGCGGTCGGTGATGAGCGATGGCGAGTCGGTCGAATGGCACCGGCACTGACGAACGACCTGGACGGGGTGCTCCGATCGCTGCTTGCGCTGTACGGAGACGGTCAGCCCGCAGGCCAGGCGGCAACCGGGACACAAGCGCTCGCCGCCGACCTGCGTACTACGTCCGGGGCGGTGGCGCTGCGGTACGGCGAGGCACAGGGCATGCAGTTGTCGGTCGCGGAATCGCATGCGGGCAAGGACAGCATCGTGAGCAAAGCGGTCGGCGAGTCCGGTGACGGAACCGTCAACGGACGCGGCCGCCTGACCAACCACATCGCGGATTTCCAGACCCGGGCGCAGGCGATCGCCGCGGTGGGTGACACCCGCTTCAGCGGTCCCGCGCTACTGGACGCGGCGCAGACCACGATCTCGAATGCCGCCAAGCAGGTCGACGCCGATGTCGCCGCCGCACGACAGCAGGCCGCGCAGATCATGCCACCCGCGGCGCCGCCGGTCCGGCAGGCCCGGCACGGCCCCGCGCCGCGGCGGCGGCGACGGACACGCTCGAGGTCCAGGTCCTCTTCCCGGCTGCGCCGCAACAGCGCGGTGCGCTCGGACGGCACCAGGGGGAGCGACGCGGTGCTGGCCGCCAGTAATTGGCTCGGCACCCCCTATGTGTGGGGCGGGGGCGGCGCCGGTGGACCCAGCGGCGGCGGATTCGATTGCTCAGGTCTCACTCAGTACGCGATCGCCCAAGCCAGCCACGGGGAAGTGGTGCTACCCCGCACCACGTACGATCAGATCTACAGCGGGGTTCGGGTGCACCCCGAGGACGTGCGTCCCGGTGACCTGGTGTTCCCCGCCGGATCGTTCAGTGCGCGCGGGCCCGAGCACGTGCAGCTGGCGGCCGGCAACGGCATGGTCATCGAAGCGCCCTACACGGGTTCGACGGTGAAGTGGTCGCGTATGCCGAGCGAGGCCGTCGTCGTCCGCGTGCTGTGAACCGGTGACGGGGGAGGAGAGCCGAGCGTGGTTATAGACATCCCCAGCGAGGTCGCGCTCTTCCTCAATATCTGCGGCATCCCCTACCCCGATATCAACGAGGACGATGTGCGCGCTCTTGCCGCGCATGTGCGCACCTTCGCCGCACAGGTGCGTGACACGCACGACTCGGCCACCGGCGTGATCGGCCAGATGGGTGACTTCTACTCGGGGGAGTCCTACCAGCAGCTCGTCGCCACGTGGGCGAGCATGAGTTCAACCCACATGCGGCAACTCGACAGCGCGTGCGACTTCGTCGGGCAGGCACTCGACGTGGCGGCGACAGTGATCACCGCGGTGAAGGTCGCCGTATTGGCCGAACTCGCCGCCCTGGCCGTGACGTACGCCTCGATCCTGGTCACGCCGCCGCTGGCGCCGTCCGCGCCGCTGGTCGTCGCCGCGGCGCGCCGACTGTGCGAGGAGATGGCGCAGTACCTGATCGCCTACATCGTCGCCGAAGTCATCGGCAAGGCGATCGAACCGCTCGAGCAGGCCATCGACGACATGGTGTCGGGAATCGTCTATGACGCGACCCGGGACGCGCTCGACATCCCGTCCTCGGGCAAACCCACGCCGCTGCGCATCGACCCCGACGCGGTGCAGCATTTCGCGAAAGTGCTCGATGATCACGCCGACGACATCATGCGGCATGCGGCGACATTCGCGGATAACGTCGCGACACTCGACTTCACGACATCGATGCCGTTCGACGCCATGGTGCCTCCCGCCGCGACGGACGGCGGCCCTCCAGGTGGACCCGTGCCTACGCCGGAACAATTGCTTCTCCGGCACGGCGAACAGCCCGAGACGCGCTTCGGCACAGCCGGGCCGAGCGGCCTGCCAGGACACGGAGCCGGCGATGCGCCCGTCCCCGCCACGATGCGTGAACCCGCGAACGCCGCCGCGACCGGTGAACGACCGGCCGGTCGAAACGGATTCGAAAACGACGGGGCTGCACCGGTCCGTGCCGGTGACCGATCGGCCTCTCACGCGGAGGCGGAAGCTCGTGGTCCGGTCTCGGACACCGCGAAGATGTCGCAGGTCTCCGCGCCGCACAGCGCGGCGTCGAATGCGACGGACGCGCCGACAGGACTCGAGAGCCCACGCGCGAGGGTGGTACACCCCGGCGCGGATGCCGCAGCGGCGGCTCGCGACGTAGTGCCGGCGGACCCGGCGTATTCCCAGTTCAGCCGCCCCGGCTTGCAGTCCGGTGTGGCCCCGGCCGGGGATGTGCCCGTGATCGACGAGCTCGCATCCGACAGTCCCGTCATGGCCGAATCTCCGGGCGTTGCGCCACTCGCCCAGCAGGGTGGCGGCGCGGCCACGCCATGGGGACGTGCCCCGCAACCGGTGGGCGCGTCGAATTCCAATCCGAAACCCGGACCTCCGGCGAAGGTCCCGCCGAAGGTGCGTCGGCCTGCGGCCACCCCGTGGGCGAAGAGCCGTCGGACTCGGCAGGTTCCCGCTGGGGTACAGGTGCCCGCTGGGGTATACGCACCGTCCACTCGGCCGCCTCTGAGTCCGGTACCGGAAAAGGGTTCCGAAGCCAACGGTGCGAAAGATCTCGCCGACGCGAACCCCGCTCCTTCACGAGTTACGGCTTCGGCGTCCGACTCGGGGAACCCGCCCCCGCCGCGCGCCTGACCGAAAAGAACCACGACATAGGAAAACCCATTCCCGAGCGCGGGAATGGGTTGCTGAGTCCACGAGGCGGCAGTGGTAGACCTAGACGCTTCAGGCCGAGCGTCCTGTCCCCCACAACGGCCGGTGGCCTGCCGGTGCCACCGGCCGTTGCTTTTGGGTTCAGATCGCCGGGATGAGGGACCGGCGATCTGTGTTCAGACAGTACCCTCTTCTGTCGGAACGTTCAATAGCGTGCACCTAAATAACGGCAAGAATTTTGCGAAGCGTTTGGTGATCTGCTGCGCGGCGGCTGGGAGACCGGGTCGCGGCTGGCCAGCCGCCGCTGAAGGGGTCGTCTGCAGGGGGATGATTGCCGACCCCGAAGTGAACATACCGTTAACTGACGGCACGTTCAAAATGGCATGCCGCGGGCGAGGGTCGCCGAGGTCATCGAGCTTCCCATCATTGGGAAGTGGTGAGTCCGAAGCGTGATCGCCGGAATCTATCGTTCGAGCAGGCTAGTTCGGCGGAAGGGAAGTCCGAGTGTCAGCGGCCGAGGACGCGTTCTACACGGGTGTTCAGAATCTTGGGTTGGTCGCCGGGGGTGTGCGCAACGAGCAGCACGCGGCGGCGGCGTTTCGGGCGGCCACCGACCTCGATCCGGACATGTGCGATGCCTGGCTCGGGCGCGCCATGGCAGGGGAGGTCACCTCGGAGGTGATCTACGGCGCCTATCGCTCGGTGCACAACCTCTACCGCGACCAGCAGCGGGCGGGTCTGGTCGAGCGCGCCCTCTGGTGTCAGGTCGAGATCGGCATGTACGGCCTGCGGGTGGCAATGGCCGATCGCGATCAGATCGCGATCGCTCAGGCGTGCTCGTACGCCGAAGGCGGTGAATGGCAGGAGGCCGCCGCGATTCTCGACGAGGTGCCACGCGACGACGTCTCCGACTTCGTGCGCATGTCGTTGTACTTCCGGACCAAGCAATGGCCGGAGGTGCTCGCCCTGCGCAACGCGCGTCCGGTTCTGGAGGATGGCCTGCTGGACATCGCCGCCGAGTTGATGACCGCTCAGTCCCTGGCACACCTGGGCCGCTTCGGCGAGGCCATGCCGCGCGCACAGCGGATCGTGGAGGACAGTTCCTCGGGCAACCTGTCCTACATCTGGGCCGACGCGCACTTCCTGCTCGGCATGCTGATGCGGCACAACGGCGATCACGACGCCGCCGAGAAGGTTCTCAAGGGGCTGCAGGGTTCGGCGTTGTGGCCCGAGCGCGAGGAATGGCAGCGCGCGGTGCGGGACAAGTCGTACCGATTCGAGGTCGCCACCGCGGAACTCATCGCGTCCCGCACGAACAGGTGGGACCCGACGACCGGTGATGATCCGCGCGAGGCGGCTGCCAGCGCGGCCCGCGCGGAGCGCGAGAGCCTTCTCACGGAGGCCTCCGATCTGCTGCAGGCGCAGATCGGCATGGATTCGGTCAAGGAGCAGGTCGACCGGCTCAAGTCGGGCGTGCTGATGGACCAGGTGCGCGCCAAGCGCGGGCTCGCAGTGGATTCCAAGTCGCAGCACCTCATCTTCTCCGGCCCGCCCGGCACCGGCAAGACGACCATCGCCCGCGTGATCGCCAAGATCTTCGCCGGCCTCGGTGTCGTGGAGAACGCCGACGTCATCGAAGTGTCCCGCAACGACATGGTCGGCACCCACCTGGGGCACACGGCGCCCAAGACCAACGCGCTGATCGACTCGGCGCTGGGCGGCGTGCTGTTCATCGACGAGGCCTACACCTTGATTCAGGAGGGTCTCTCCGGCGGCGACGCGTTCGGCAAGGAAGCGGTCGATACGCTGCTGGCCCGGATGGAGAACGATCGCGACAAGCTCGTGGTGATCATCGCCGGGTACGAGGATCAGATCGATCGGTTCCTGGCTTCCAACGACGGCCTCGCCTCGCGTTTCACCAAGCGCATCCGGTTCGCCAGCTACGGCGCCGACGAGTTGGTGCAGATCGCCGACCATATCGCGCGGAAGAAGGATTCGATCCTGTCCGAGCAGGCGCGCGAGGTGCTGCGGCTGCGGTGTGAAGAGCTGGCGGGACAGACCAAGAACGGCAGGCGGCTGATCGACCTGGCGGGCAACGGCCGTTTCGTGCGCAACGTCGTCGAGGCCGCCGAAGCCGAGCGTGACTACCGCTTCACCAGAGACAACGCCGATATCGCCGCGATGACCGATGAGGAGCTCATGACGATCGACGCGTTCGACGTCAGCGCGGCGCTGGAGGGTTTGGCGCCGAGCGCACGGGCGTGAGGCGTCCGCTGAGCCAGTATTCCCGCTACTGGGAATGTGGGTCGTACTGATGCTGTAACCGCTGGTTACGGTGTGGTGGCAGGGCGGCGGAAGGAACGAGAACCGGTGGCGCGCTTCCGGGTTGTGACCAAACACCAGATCTCCGGCTGGCGTTTTCTGCTTCGCCGGATCGAGCACGCGCTGGTCCGTCGGGACGCGTCGATGATCGATGATCCGCAACGCGGTCGCTCGACGGCGTTGTCCATCGGCATCGCGATCGCCTGTGTGATCATCGCGGGCGCCGCGGTGCTGGCCTTTTTCAAGCCCGCCAAAAAGGTCGGCGACTCGAACATCGTGGCGGAGAAGGACAGCGGGGCATTGTTCGTGCGCCTGAACAACCGGTTGTTTCCAGCGCTGAACCTCACCTCGGCGCGGTTGATCGTCGGTTCTCCGGACAAGCCGGTGCAGGTCTCCCGCGAGGAGTTGTCGAAATACCCGCGCGGGCCGTGGGTCGGTATTCCCGGCGCGCCCGGCAGCATCGTGGACACCGACGAGAGGGATTCGTCGTGGACGGTGTGCGACACGGCGCGAACCGGTGCGGCTGCGCCGGTCAATCCCGCCACCGGCCTGCCGACCTTGAGTCGCTCCGCGGTGCGGACCACAGCGATCGGCGGCCCGCTGACCGTGGATGGCGAGGCCAACCGCCCGCTGGGGGATGGCGAGGCTCGTCTGCTGCGCGACGACACCACGACGTGGTTGGTGTACGGCGATGCCGAGAAGGGCGTGGTTCGCGCCGCCATCGACCTCGCGAACACCGCGGTCGCCATGGCGCTCGGCATCGATTCGACCGCGCCGGTGATGGCGGCGTCCAAGGGCTTGGTCAACGCGATTCCGGAAGCGCCTCCGTTGCGGGTGCCCGACGTGCCGGGTAAGGGCGAGTCGATCACGCTGAACAATGGATTCACCACGCCGGTCGGGTCGGTACTGACCGTGTCGACGCCGGACCAGGGAGCTTCGTATTACCTTGTGTCGCAATCGGGGCTGGTGCGGATCAGCACAGTGTTGGCGGCGATGGTCCGGAACGCGGACTCCCAAGGCTCGGTGTCCACCCGCGCGGTCGGGCCCGATGTGATCGCGGCGAATCTGCGTCCCGGACAATGGCCGGGCACCGCCTCCTATCCGGTCCGACCGATTCGTCTGGTCGACCCCGAACGGTCCGGCGTGACGTGCTTGCACTGGTCGCGCACCGGAAACGACCCGAACGCGACTACGGAACTGCTGGTAGGCAGGCAGTTGCCCCTCACGAAAGACGAGCAGGGCCGCTCGGTGGACCTGGTGACCTCGGCCGCCTCGCGTGGCACCACCGCGGACGCGGCCTACCTGCCCAGGGATACCGGCCGTTTCGTGCAGGTCACCGGCGCGGAACCGGGGTCGCCGCTGCGGGAATCGCTCTACTGGGTCTCCGACAGCGGCGTCCGCTACGGCGTCATCACCGCTAACAACGGAGGTGGCTCCGATCCCACCTTGGCCGCGCTCGGGCTACGAGCGCCGGTGCCGGCGCCGTGGAGCATCATTTCTCTGTTCGCGGTCGGACCCGCCCTGTCCCAGAAGGAAGCACGCATCCAACACGACGGAATTCCGAACAACAAGACCGTCGCCGGGCTCGGTGGTTCGTAGTGACCACGACTCGCCGATTCGTGCGGCCGGCCCGGATGGTGCGCGGTCCGAAGGCCCCCGCGGTGACCGAGCTGCGACTACAACCGCCGACCGAGCTGCCCAAGCCGGTTCCGCCGTCGCGACTGCGCATGATCATGCCCGTGGTCATGGTGGCGGCCATGTGCGGCATGATGGTCATGATGTTCCGCGGCGGCGGAGCCATGAACCCGATGATGTTGATGTTCCCCGCCATGATGTTGGTGTCGATGTTCGGCATGATGGGCGGTGCGTTCGCGGGCAACTCCAGCGGCGGCGCGGCGAGCCTGAACGAGGAACGCAAGGACTACCTGCGCAGCCTCACCGACAACCGCAAGACGGTGCACGCGGCGGAGGCCGAACTGTATGCCTTCCTGCGCTACACCCATCCCGGTCCCGAGGAGATCGCCCGGCTGATCGGTGGCAAGCGGATGTGGGAGGTGCAGGTCGCGAGTCCGCAATTCCTCCGGGTGCGGGTCGGCCGCGGGCGCATCGCCAACCAGGTGCGCGTCATCGTGCCCGAAGCCGCGCCGACCTCCGATCTGGACCCGGTCGGCGTCGTGGAACTGACCCGTTTCGCCAAGGCGTACTCCACGGTCGGCGGCATGCCCGTCGCGATCAATCTGCTCTCGGCGCCGCAGGTCGGCATCGACGGCGATCCCGATCTGGTGACCGGTTTGATTCGCGCGATGATCGCCGAGGTCGCGGTGCTGCACGGCCCGGACCAGGTGGCGGTCGCGGCGGTGCTGTCGGATCCGGACGCACCGGAATGGTCCTGGCTGAAATGGCTGCCGCATTCCCAGCATCCGAGTGAGACCGACGCCATCGGCTCCAGCCGGATGGTCTACCGCACCGTCGCCGAGCTGCGTACCAAGGTGCTCGCCGGGCTGAATCGAGGGCCGTTCTCGGCCAATTCACAGCCCACCCTGGACCGCACGCACTACCTGCTGATCGTCGACGTCACCGGGCCGGCGAGCGATCGCGACATCTCCGGCATCGATGGCTGCACGTGGCTGCGGCTGGGGTCCGCGGAGCAGAATCTGCCGCGCGCACTGCGCTTCACCGTAACCGAGGACCGGTCGCTGAACGAGGTGTCTGCGCGCGGGTTGCGGCGGGTCGGAGTGGCCGATTCGCTGTCCGTGGCGGCGATGACGTCGATGGCGCGCAGTCTTTCGCCGTACCGATTGTCCACCGTGGTCGAGGCGGTGGCCGCCGAACAGGCCAGCGGTGGCACGTCTTGGGAGGAAATGGTCGGCATCGCCGACCCCGGCGCCATCCGCGTGGAACAAGCGTGGATTCCGCGTCGCGACGAGGACCGGGCACGTCTGAACATTCCGTTCGGTCACGACCCCGCCGGCGGTGTGGTCTATCTCGACATCAAGGAATCGGCCGAAGAAGGCATGGGTCCGCACGGCATGTGCATCGGCGCGACCGGGTCGGGTAAGTCGGAGTTTCTTCGCACCCTGGTGCTCTCGGCGGTGGCGACACACTCCCCGGATGTCCTGAACCTCCTGCTCGTCGACTTCAAAGGTGGCGCGACCTTCCTCGGATTCGACCGGCTGTCGCACGTGACGGCCGTGGTGACGAACATGGAGGAAGAAGCCGACCTCGTCACCCGTATGGAAGACGTCATCAACGGTGAGATGGCGCGGCGGCAGCGGATCCTCCGTGACGCGGGCAATTTCGCCAGCGTCGCCGACTACGAGCGGGCCAGGGAGCAGGGGGCGGACCTGCGCCCGCTGCCCACGCTGCTGATCATCCTCGATGAGTTCGCCGAACTGCTCGAGCAGTATCCGAACTTCTCCAAACTGTTCGTGGCCATCGGCCGATTGGGCCGATCGCTGCGCATCCACCTGCTGCTCGCGTCGCAGAAAGTGCCCGCCAACCGGATGGGCGAGCTGGAAGCGCACCTGTCCTACCGGATCGCGCTGCGCACCAACCAGACCAGCGACTCGCGCGACGCGATCGGCACGGCGGACGCCTACCACTTGCCGAAGAAGCCAGGTTCGGGTTACCTGCGGGTGGGCTCTGGCGATCTCCAGCGGTTCCAGGCCGCGTACGTGGGCGAGAAGTACTCGCCGCCCGCGCAGGTGTCCGCGGCCTCCGCGCAGCGCGCGCGACGGCCCGGCGGCGGGTACCGTCCACCGCAACGCTTCATCGCTGGGCACATCGCCGACACCCGGCCCGCGGTAGTTGAGCCGGTGGCCGTCCAAGAGGCGCCCGAGGCTGCCGACGGCGAGTCGATCACCGTGATGGAAGCGGTGTTGCAGCAACTGGCCCGGCACGGAAATCCCGCGCACAAGATGTGGCTGCCGCCGCTGGTCACGCCGCCCACCTTGGAGCGGATGATCCGCGCTGTGCCGCAGGGAGCGTTGCAGATGCCGTTGGCGTTGGTGGACAAGCCGCGTCAACAACGCCAGGACGTCTGGTCGGTCGACATGTCCGGCGGTGGCGGGCACATGGCCATCGTCGGCGGCACGCAGTCCGGCAAATCGACGGCGCTGCAGTCGTTCATCCTGTCCGCGGCGCTGACCCATACTCCCGAACAGGTGCAGTTCTACTGCCTGGACTTCTCCGGCGGCGGGTTGTCGTCGTTGGCGAATCTGCCGCACGTGGGATCGGTCGCTGCGGCCAGGGACGGTGACCGCATCCGGCGGACGATCGCGTTGGTGACGAACCTGCTCGAGAGCAGGCAGTCGCTGTTCGCCGAGTTCGGGATCGACACCATCCGGAAGTTCCGCACGGTGCGTGACGGGCCGGGTGGGGCGCCCTGGCTCGACCGTGATCCCTACGGTGATGTCTTCTTGGTCATCGACGGATGGGACGTCGGGTTCGGTACGAACGGCCCGTACTACGACGAGTACACCCCGCTGATGGAATCCCTCGCCCTGCAGGGTTTGAACTACGGCATTCACTTGGTGGTGAGCAGTTCACGCTGGATCGCTATTCGCCCCGCGATCAAGGACCTGATGCAGACTCGCCTCGAGATGCGTCTGGGCGACCTGGCCGACACGACCTTCAATGTCCACCGCGCTGTGGTCGCGGCGATCCCCGCCAACCGGCCCGGGCGCTGCATCTCGACCGACGGCCTGCACATGCTGACGGCGTTACCGCGTATCGACGGGGTGGGCGATGCCGAGACGGCCGCGGAGGGCCTCGCCGCCGCCGGCGCCGAGATCATCCAGCGGTACCCCGACAGGCGCGCGCCGCAGGTGAAACTGCTACCACCGCAGGTAAGCATCGATGAGGTGCGCGCGGGATGGCCGGTGCCGCAGACACTCGCGCAACGACTCGTAGTGCCCTTCGGTCTCCGGGAATCCGATTTGCGGCCGGCGACGATCGATTTCAGTGTGTCGACGCACTTTATCGTGCTCGGCTCGACCGGATCGGGGAAGTCGACCACATTGGCTGCTCTGCTGGCGTCCATTCAGCGTCAGTATGACCCCTCGCAGGCACGTGTGCTGCTGATCGACTACCGGCGCAGGCATTTGGAAACGGTGCCGCCGGAAATGCTCATCGGGCACGTCACCAACGAGCGTGACCTGCGTGATGCGCTGCCTGCGCTGGTGGAGAAGATGCGCTCGCGGCGCCCACCGGAGAATGTGACCACGCGGCAGCTCGCGGAAAGATCCTGGTGGAGCGGACCTGAGGTCTTCGTCGTGATCGACGACTACCACATGATCGCGCAGCGCGGCGCGTTCAATCCGCTGGAGCCGCTGAAGGAGATCATTGTCGACGGTCGAGACACCGGCTTGCACGTCATCGCGGCGCGCAACATCGCGCAAGCGGATACCGCGTTGTACGACAACGTGATCGGCCAGATGAAGAACCTCAATTCCTCCGGTCTGGTCATGGATGGCTCGAAGCTCGACGGCATACTGATCGGCGACGTGCGAGCCACCAAGCAACCGCCTGGACGTGGAATCTATGTGGAGCCCATGAGTTCCCGTAGAGACCTCGTCCAGGCGGCCTGGGTACCCCAGCAGATGTGATTCCGGCGGGTCGTCCCAAGGTTGGGAATAAATTACGGTTTTCTTAGCAGCCGCTCGATCCGAGCTGGTAGTCACGCTCGATTGGAGTCTCGCCATGGCGCTCCCGGATGTTGGCAAGATGCTGCCGGATGTGCAGGAGGCCGAGACCGCTCCCCGGTGGGCACTCGGGTCCATCTCCGGCAGGGCTGTCGGTTCGGGGATGTCGTCGAAACGGCGGCCGGCAGTGGAGCCGCGCGGGATTCCGCTGAGCGACGTCGGAAGGCCCTCGGATACTGCCACGCTGGTGTCGGCCGCTCGGTGCGATCGTCGAAGACGGGACGCCACCGAAGCGAGAGAGATCCATGCTTTCGCAGCGGTATTCGATCCCGAAGTAACTCAGGAGGTGCCGGTACTGGAGAAGCTCTCCACAAGCGGTGTGGTCGAGGACGTCGGTGTCGCGAGTCGCGTATCGACGAGTCCGATGCACACGTTGTCAACGTCCTCGGCGAATCCGTCCGAGGCAAGGTAAACGCCCCATAGGATAGGAATAGATATGGCCATCGGCTACACCGGCGACGAGGATGACATCAACACCGCCGCCAAGAAGTTCTTTACCCACGCAGACACCTTCAAGAACCATTTGGGCATTCTCGAAGGAATCAAGATGGAGTACGCGCCTGCGGTTCAGGGCGCGACCGGAAATGCCATCCAGCAGGCGATGCAGGGAGCTCTCGACAAGGGCGGAAAGCTGCACTCGACCTTCATGGAGATCGTCGACGCACTGAATGTCGCCGGTTCGACCTTCGGTAGCCAGGACCAGGAAAACGCGTCGCAGGTCAACAAATACAATCTCAACTTCTGATGCCGGATCTGCAGAAGAAAGATATCGGGAAAGGTCTCCGAAAATGGTTTTGAAGAACGATTACAATGCCGTTGAGGGCCTGGTGATCCGCACCAGTAAGGCGCTCGAGGACATGACCGTCAACAAGGAGGAGCGGAAAGCGGTAGCCGCTCTGCTCGAGCAATATTTCCAAGGTGACGCCGGTAGCGAAAACGAACGCCTGCAGAAGCGCATCGATGGCCTGATCACCCAGTACAACGAGGCGCTGGAGAGTCTGAAGGCGGCCACCAAGGGCGTGTCCGGCATCGATGGCCAGTTCCGTGTGGTTGACCAGGGTCAAGCCATGAGGTTCTCGCAGATCGGGCTCTGACGACCCGGTCCCGATCGCCATCCGCGCGGATCGTCCGGCTCGACTCGAGCCGGCTCCGTGATGGTCGATCGGATGCGATGGCGGTGCTCGCGTTGTGCCGGTGCCGCGGCCGCTCGGAAATCGAATGCGATCGCCCTCGACGAATTCGTTCGCGAACATCGTCGAGGGCGATCGCATGTCCTGGATGCCGGTCGGCGGGGTGGGCGGACGACTCGTGTCACGTGACGCGTCCGCTCGGGTTTCAAGGGTCTTCCGCAGGCGGCGAGGGGTGGTCGGCAGGGGTGAACGCGAGTTCCGTGTCGCATCCCCATCGCTGGGAATAGCTTAACGTTCTGATTGCACCGCTCGATGTCGATGTACTACTCGCCAAGAGTGGGTACTGGTCGTTAGGAGACTTCCATGCATCTCGCTGTCGATTGGGATCATCTCCCGGTTATCGCCTCGCAACTGGGCGTCAGCGCGGAGGATTTGATGTTGATGCTGGGTGCGACCGCTCCCGTCGCTGTCCCCGCCCCGCCGGGTCTCGATGATGTGAGCGCGCTCATCCCCACCGCGTGCGCCAAGCAGGCGGGGCTGTTCTTCCCCACCACGGCAAACGGAATCGCCCTCGGCGTCGATGGTGCGGTCGCTCTACCAGAAGTGGGCGTTGCCTTCGCTGTCGGTGACGCGACCGGCCATAGCCAGGTGATCAGTAGAGTAGCCGCGTTCTAGGCGCGGATACCGCGAGCGAAAGCTGACGAGATGCTTGCTGTGGTACTCGGCGCGCTGGGGCCGGAGGGGATCATCGCCCCGGTGCTCGCCGGCGATGGGGTCGCCACGACGCGGCTGACCGCGAAAGCTTATTCGGCTATGGCCATGCGATTGAATGCCGCCGCGGCCAACACCGACAGTTCGATGCTCCAGATGAGTACGACGTTCCAAGCGCTCACCGCCGACCAGGCGCAGGCGGCGTTCCGCAAACATGCGGCATGGTTGCGTGAGCAGGCGGCGGTGGCCGAGGCGACCGGCCAGTTGCTGGACCGAGCGGCGGACATCTCCACCGCCGCGAAGGCCGCGATGGCGGTCCTCGCCGCCAAGGCCGCCCAGGTCCGGGCTCAGGAGGGCGCCGCGCTCCTCGGCGGTTTCGGCCCATTGAGCGGGGCGGCCCTCCTCGAAGCCGAAGCCGAGTTGCTCGCGCTCCGAGCGGCCGCCCTCGGCGTCATGGGCGCTTACGCCGGGGCGCTGGTGCCCACACTGGCCGCATTGCCGCCACCGCTCGAGGCGCCGCCTGTCGTGACCGGCGGCCCAGGGCCGGGTCCGCAGACGCAAAACGTGTCCTACGACAACCCGACCGACTACACCGGGAACGACTTCACCAAGACGGACCTATCGTCGACGTCTACGGGCGATGGGCCGACCAACGGAACGGACAACACCGGATCGGGCGGTGATAAGAACCTCACCGATACAACAAAGCCCGACCCGACCCAGCCGACGGATCCCACTCAACCGGCCGATCCGACCCAGCCGACGGATCCGCTGGACCCCGCCACGAATCCCGAGCAATTGTCGCCGGACCCGAATGCCAATGGCTGGTCCGGAGATTCGGGAATGAACGGCACGGGAGACGGAGCCACGGACCAGTGGTTGTATGGCGCGTCGCAGAACTCGCCGACATTGGCCGCATTGAGCGGTGGAGCCGGGAGTCTCGTCGCGCTCAATATGGCCCGCGGCGGCCTCGGATCGATGCCGGGCGTTGCGACCGGTTTCCGGATGCCCGCCAGCTGGAATCCAGGAGCCGGACGGGCGTTCGGCGCCATGCCGCAGCAAGCGGCGTCCGGGCCGATGGGCCGGAAGGGTCCGCCGCGCGGTGCGGTCGCGCCCAGGGCGCGAATGCGACGACGCCGCGACGACGAGAAGAGGTCGTCGAAGGTGTTCGTCCCGGGTGAACCGCAGGATGTTCCGGTACTCGAGCAACCTCCCGTCATCGGGGTCATCGAGTACGAGGACCGGGACGGCCGAGACGAGGCGATGCTCGAATCGGTACCGGCGGTGGGTGTTATCGAGCGAAACGACAACGAAGACGAAGGGGTCCTCGCCTCCGCAGAACGTCCTCGGTGAAGCGCACCGAGGCCGATATCCAGTCGAAGGGGATGATCGATGCATTCGAGGAAGGTGTGGAAGACGATCCGGTCGCAATCGACCTGAATGTCGATGCCGCCCTGCTGTTACAGCATCTGGTCGACATCGAGTCCTATCCGCCGGTACTGGCGCTGCTGCCGAACATCTACCGCATCGAGGATCGGGATCGGGTGTACGCCGTAGTCGCCGAGCAGCTCACCGAAGTGGGCGTGCTCGAAGATGGACGCGTGCACCCGGTCGTCGAGCACTGGCTGCGGTGCCTGTACCGGCCGGACGTGGAAATGGCGGTACGGATCCTGGACACCGGTTTGGACGGCGAGCCGAAAGGAATGCTGCGGATGTCACTGGTGCGCGCGGGCGAGACCCATGTACTCGCGGTGCGCTCCGACGACCATGTCGTCATCCAGTCGGTGTTCCAGCAGGGCGACCAACTCGACACCTTGCCGGCTGCTGTCCTGGCCGCGCTCGGTCCGGCACCGGTATTGCAGTTCGAGTCGGTCGCCGCCACGGTGGAGCAATTCGGGGAGATTCCCGATGACCCGGACGAACGGCGGCGCGCCCTGGTAGAACTCGGGGCGGAACCGCACGCCGCCGCGGTGTTGAGCCGGGTGCTGGACGAGGTGGTCCGACGGGCGGAGGTGGTGATCATCGAGCATCGCGACGGCAGCTCCGCGCAGTCCGTATCCAGCGTGAACGTGGTGGATACGCTGTCGGGGCGAATCATCGTGACGCCGAGCGTCGCGATGGACGGACGGAAGTGGGCGAGATATGCCCCTGGCGACGATGCGGCTTTACGGGCGGGCATCGGGGCGCTCATCGACCTGCTGCCCGGTCGAAGTTGGTTCGACACCAGCAGAGTGAACTGAACGTCGGACCGTGGTTGTGGAGAGGACGACGGATATGAACCGAGCACCGAGCAGAAACGGTCACGCGGCCGAGTCCGCGCGCGCTCGCGGCGGTTACGACGCGTACTTCGCCCCGACGAACGAGCTGTCCGACGCGGCCGTCGCGCCGGGCCCCGCCGCAGAGATGAGTCAGGACGCCGACAAGTCCGCCCACGTCGATCCGGTGATCGGTGCGCCGCGCGAGCCGCAGGCGCCCGCCGGGGAGCCCGATCCCCGCTCCGCGCAGGCGGCAGTGACATCGCCGGTCGGTGCGAGCATGCCGCCTCGGCAGGCGAATGGGCCGACAGCGCAACCCGACATGCCGCCGCAGGCCAATGTGGCTCCGCCGCGGACAGATGTGCCCCCGCCGCCCAATGCCTCATCGGCACCGACGAATATGCCTCCATCACAGAGGAACGCGCCGTCCGCGCAGGCGAGTACGCCTTCGCCCGACTATTCGGCGGCCCCCCCGCCTGCCCCGCAACAATATTCGGCGCAGCAGCGGTCCGCCGAGCAGTACCAGGTCGACCGTGCTGCCTCCACGCAGTCCCAGGCGATCGCGCGAACCGACGCTACGTCCGCGAATCAGGAGTGGGCGTCGGGCTCGGCCACGCCCTGGGTCCCCGAGCGCGTCGACCACTCCGCCTACGAGCCGACGCCCCGCATCGAGGTGCTGCCCGCCGCGCTCAGCTCGATCGACCTGCTCGCCGACATCTCCGCCGCGAAGCGGGCGCAGCTGCGATCCAACTCCGGGATGCGCGGCGCGCTCAACAAAGTCGGCTTCAACCTGGGGCTCTCACCCGCCGAGCAGCGCGCCGAGGACCGCAAGACGCGCATTCGGCGCCAGCTCACCACGACTTATCAGATCGCGGTGATCAGTGTGAAGGGCGGCGTCGGCCGCACCACCACCGCCGCGACGCTCGGCTCGACCTTCGCGGGCCTGCGCCCGGACCGGGTGGTCGCGATCGACGCGAATCCGGACTTCGGTGATCTCTCGACCCGCACCTGCCGGCACCCGTACGGCTTGACCTTGCGCGACCTGGCGCAGTCGCAGAACCTCGACGCGTTCTCCGCGGTGCAGTCGTTCACCTCGATCAATTCCTCCGACCTCGCCGTGATCGCTTCGCCGTGGTCCACAGAGGCCACCGAGGCGCTGTCCGGTCGCGAGTACAGCACCGCCGTGGAAACCCTGCGCAAGCACTTCAATCTTCTGGTGGTCGACTGCGGGACCGGCGTGCTCGATTCGGTGACGGCGACGGTGCTGCAGACCAGCGATGCCGTCGTGGTCGTCACCCCCGCCACCGTCGGCGGCGTGACCGGCGCGGTGGCCACCTTGAACTGGCTGAGTTCGCACGGCCTGCAACACCTGATCGCGAAGTCGATCGTCGGCATCGTGCATCACCAGCCGCTGAAGCCGACCGTCGACGTGGACGCGATCGAGAAGCTGTTCGAGACCGCGCAACGCCCGACCTGCGTCCTGCCCTATGACGCGCATCTGGCCGAAGGCGGCGAGATCGACCTGCGGTTGTTGGAGAAGGAGACCGTGCTCGCGTTCGAAGAGCTGGCCGCTTGGCTGGCCGATGGATTCCCTGGATACCTCTCCAGCGGCGCCGACAGCTCCGGTGACCGCGGAGGGTGGCGATGAGTACTGCCGTCGCGCCCGCGCCCGCCGGGACGCAGCCGTCGGCGGAGGTCGCGCGGGCTCGCATCGCCGTGATGGTTTCCACCTATCAGGTCGACGTGGTGGTGCCGACCAAGTTCACCATCGAGACGTTCATCGATGATCTGCTGGTCGTGCTGGCCTCGGCGATCGATGACGAGAGCGTCGATTTCACGCCGCCGCAGGGACAGTGGAGCCTGGCCCGGCCAGGCGAGCCGCCGATTCCGCGCTGGCGCAGCCTGGCCGACCACGACGTCACCGACGGGGCCGTGCTGATGCTGGCGGTCGTCGAATCGGCTGAGGTGTTCACGCCGGTGGTCGAGGACATCACCGACGCTCTCGCCTTGATCAACGAGCGCGAGTTCGCCGAGTTCGACGCGAACACCGCGGCGATCGTCGGGCTGTCCGTCCTCGGCATCGGAGCCTCGGCGGTGGCCGCCATGCTGGCCTGGTCGTGGACCATGACCGGATCGACGCTGTGGTGCGGGCTGCCCGCCCTGTTGCTCGGCGGGCTGTGCTGGGCCGCGGCCGCGCTGGCCCATCGGCGCAACGCGCCGGCGAAGCTGCCTCTCGGCTTGACGCTGACGGCGACGCCGCTGCTGTTCGCCGGAGGCGCGATGCTGGTGCCGCCCGCCTATGGTCAGCCAGGCCCGTTCGCCGCGGCCAACCTGGCGGCGGGGGCGGTGGTCGCAGCGGTAGCCGCCGCCACCATGATGCGGTTGAGCAAGACGGGCATCGCGACCCTGATGGCGGTGACGGTGCTCGGCATCGTGCTGACCGTCGCGGCGTTGCCGCTGACCTACGCGGATCTGTCCGTCGGGCAAGTAGCGGGCGGCACGGTATTCGTCGCGATCGTGCTGTTGACCGCGGCGCCACGTTTGGCCGTGGTCATCGCTCGCATTCGTCCGCCGGATCTGCCGGACCCGGGCAACGAGGTCTCCCCGACCACGCTGACCGATATCTTCGACGCGGAGACGGTGCGCGAAGGCGACGAGCACACTGCCGTCGGCGAGCAGCAGCGCCATGCCAACGAAGCCGGTATCGAAGGCCGTGCCCGGCTCGCGGTGACCAGCCTGCGCGGTTTGATGGCCGCTATCTCCACCGTGCTCGCGATCGCCGCGGTGATCTCGGCCGCGGTCAGCCCAGGCGGCATCCGCGAGATCGTCATGGCCGCGGCGATCGGCGGACTGCTTGCCATGCGCGCGCGCTGGCATCCGGATCGAGTGCAGGCGATCGCGCTGGTCGCCGGGTCCGTGGCGACCGTCTGCGGTGTCGGCTTCGTTCTGGTCGGCGCGTACGAGAGCCCCGTGGCGCGGCTGGTGGTCGGCCTCGTGGTGGCGTCGGCGGCCTGCCTCGCCTGCGTCGCGGCGCTGCGGCTGCCGGGCAAACGGCTGTCGCCGGTCACCCGCAGGGTCATCGACCTGGTGGAATACGCGCTGATTCTGATCGTTCCGGTGATCGCGTTCTGGATCATGGGCGTCTATACCGCGATGCGAGGGATCTGATGAAGGTCGGCAGTGCCGCTGTGGCGGTTCTCGCCGGGGTGATGCTGGCCGTCCCCGCCGCACCCGCGGTCGCCCTGGAGCCGCCCCAGGTCGTGGTCGGCGCTCCGCCCGCGGACGACCCGCCCGGGCCCGAGCAGCCGATGAAGCAGGACAAAGGCTGCCTGGCCGCGGGTGTGCTGCCCGACAGCGATCTCAGCCGCACGCCACCGGCGGAGCTGGCGCTGGATCTGCGCCGTGCCAAGGCGCTGAGCAGGGGCGCGGGAGTGACCGTGGCCGTCATCGACACCGGGGTGCAGCCGCACCCGCGCATGCCCAACCTGGTCGGCGGTGGCGACTACCTCGCGGCCGGCGGCGACGGACTGTCCGACTGCGACGCACACGGCACGCTGGTCGCCGGAATCATCGGCGCCACCGCCGATCCGCAAGATGGATTCGCCGGAGTAGCGCCGGACGCGCGCATCATCTCCATCCGTACCCGTTCGGGCGCGTTCAGTCCCGAACGCCCGAGTTCCGATCCGAGCCAGCGAACCGCCATCGAGATCCGGACGCTGGCGCGGGCTATCACGCGCGCCGCGAATCAGGGCGCCGGTGTGATCACCGTGTCTCTGCCCATCTGCCTTCCGGTGGACGCGCAGGTCGACCAGTCCATGCTTTCGGCGGCGATCGGCCATGCCGTCCACGTGCGCGGCGCGCTCATCGTGGCCGGTGCGGGTAACACCGGAGGCGGCGGCTGCGCGCAGAATCCGGACATCGACCCGACGCGCCCGGCGGACCCGCGCAACTGGCGCGACGTGAAGACCATCTCCACCCCCGGGTGGTTCGGCGCCGACGTGCTCACGGTGGGCTTCACCACCGCGACCGGCGCTCCCATGCAGGATTCGCTCACCGGACCGTGGGTTTCCGTCGCCGCCCCCGGTACCGGCATCGAATCACTCGGACCGGGCGGCGGTGGCCTGATCAACGGTGTCGGCGAACCCGACAAGCTGGTGCCGGTCGGCGGTGCGTCGTTCGCCGCGGCTTACGTCAGCGGGGTTGCCGCCCTGTTGCGGTCCCGTTTCCCCAACGAGACACCGCGCGAGATCGCCGCCCGCCTGCAAGCCAGCGCGCACGCCCCCGCACGCGGCATCGACAACGCGATCGGCGCGGGCGTGATCGACCCGCTCGCCGCCCTGAGCTATCGCACACCGCCACAGCAGCCATCGGGCCTGTTCCGGTCCGCGGAACTACCGGTGCCGCCGCCGCCGCGCGCGAAGGATCTGCGGCCCGCGATCACCGCGACTGTCGTCATCCTCGCCGCCGTGCTGCTCGGCCTCGCGGGCAGCCACCTGAACTCCGTCATGCGGAGGCGCCGGTGAGCTTCCCGAGCGTACGGGTCGCCGGCGTCGAGCGTGGTCCGTTCGCCGCCTTCGTCGTCGTCGGCAGCCCGCTGCTGGTGGGCCTGTCGGCGAAGACGCCGTGGTGGGTGAGCGCGGTGGTGGTCACGGTCCTGGTTGTGACGGTGACCGTCCGGGTGAACGAACGGACGGGCGTTCGCTGGCTGCTCGACTGGGCGGTCTACCGCAGAGCCCGGGCCGCCAGGGCGCGCGAACGCACGCAGATCGCCAGCATTCGGGACGTGCAGGTCGCCGCAGGTGTATGCGGCGTCAACGAGGCGGGCAGCACGTTGGTCGCGATGATCCAGCTCGCGCCGAACCTGGACCTGCCCACCGTCATCGCCGAGCGGACCCTGTATACCGAGGACACCATCTCGGTGGACATGCTGTTCCCGATGCTGGATCAGTTCGGCATCGCGGTCGACATCGACATCGTGACCACCGGTCAGCGGGTCCGCTCGGGTGGCAGCTACAGCATGCTGTACGACCAGCTGATCGGCACTCATCCGGTGGTCGGTGACCGGTTGACCTGGCTGGTGGTCCGGCTCGATCAGGAGCGCAACCTGCAGGCGCTGAGTAAGCGCGGACCGTGCGCGGTGGTCGCCCCCAAAGCGCTGGCCAGTGCCACGCATCGGATCGCGAGCCGGCTGCGCGAGCGGGGCATCGCCGCGCACGCGCTGCCCGCCGCCGCCTTGCGGGAAGCGACGCGCCTGCTGCACGCGGGAGTCGAACTCTCCGATCTCCGGGAGAATTGGAGCAATCTGGAGTCGTCGGTGCCCGGCCGGTGTGTGACCAGCTTCCTGATCGACTGGACCCGGTTGGGCTCGGAGAGCCTGGACGACTGCTGGACCTGGAACCGCGGCCGCACCACCCTCGTGGTGAGCCTGACCGACGACACGGTAGGTCCGCGCGCCATCGTCCGGTTCATCGGCCCCGCGGTCACCACCGATCCGCCGGACTATCTACGGCTGCTGCGCGGCGCGCAGTCCACGGCCTTGCTGGCGTCGTTGCCCACCGGTGCCTCCGTCCGCGCTCTGCGCGGCTTCGAGTCCGGCGCCGACATCGCACCCGAGGATGTCGCCAGCGATCTGGCCATCGCGATCGGACCGAATGGTCAGATCCTCGGCGCGATCAGCGGCCAGCCGCGCCACACGCTGGCGCTGCCGTTGTTCGATCCGGCCCGGTTCAACCCGCGCCGCCGCACCATCGACGTGCATGCGAGGTTGCCCGTCGCTCAGCAGATCATCCTGCGGGCGATGGTGGTCGGCGCCGACGTGGAGATCCATTCGGCGCGTCCGGAGAGCTGGCGCCAGTTGGTGACCGCGGTCGGCGATCCGCGCTCGATGCGCTTGGCCGACCCGGGCGACGGGCATACCCGCTCGCAAACTGCGGAGGTGGAGCCCCCGGCCACCATCGCCGTCTTCGACCACCTGCCGCCACGTGCGTCCAGGGCGCACACGACGGTCACCATCAGCGAGCCCGGCGGTCCGCGCAGGCGTGCGGTCGATCTCGCGATCAACCAGGTCAGCGCAACCGCGGTGGACGTGAGCATCCCGATGCGCACGGTGCGGGTTGACCTCATCGAGCCGAGAGGCGAAACACGATATTTCGATACTGTCGACGGCCCGCCCGCGCATCCCGCGCAGGCATCCGGACCCGTGGTTGCACCTCCGCAACCCGGTGGCCGTCGCGTGAGCTGATGGGAGCGGTCGGTTAATGTCTATCACCGTGGTAGCGGACACCCATTCCGATGGCGGCGATCTCCCTCATCCGGACGCCGGGGACGCGCTGACCCCCAGACAGGCCGCGGCGGCGATCTTCTCCAGTCGGCTGTCGGAGCTGATCGCGGAATCCGTCGTCTCGACCGAGGACGGATCGACGCGGTCGCTGACGCTCTACTCACTGGCGCAGCATCTGGAACTGGCCTACCCGGACGTGCCGGTGTCGCAGTCGGGCCTGTACCGGCTGATCCACGGTGACGCGATCCCGCGCTTGGACCTGGTGATCGCGCTGGCGCGGGTGTTCGACGTGCCACCGGAGTACTTCGTGACCGAGGAGAAGAAGCGCTGATCCGGCCGACCGGCTGTTCTCTCCAGCGGGAATAGCGACGGCTCGGTGGATGACATGATCCGGATACGATCCGGATCATGCCCGCCGAGGACCCGGGAGACGTCTTTCTCCGTCATCGAGGTGCGGTCCTCGACGCACTGCTCGCCGATCCTTCGCTCGGGTCTTCCGCGTCGCCGTCCACCGTCGCCGCGGATTTCGGCGCCGACCCGGTCGACAGCGCGGCGATCAGCGTTCCGTCGCTCGGTTTGCCGGATCTCGACTCGCAGCCGCGCGAGGCCGCGCCGCGGCGTCGCGCCGGTGACGGCCCGAAGGCCAGCGAACGCATCCTGGCGCTGCTGAACGGGCAGGCGCAGGACCCCACCCCGGCGATGGATTTCGCGAACGACTACTCGTCGGTCGCCGCGAGATCGAACGCGGAGGCCACGCCGGAGCCGGAGCCGGAGCGTCCGTCGACGGCGTCGGCCACCCGGCTCGCCCCCGCGCAGCAGATGGCGAAGGACGCGCTCGTCCAGCTGCGCAAACCCAAAGTCGCGCTGATCGTCGCCGCGGTGCTCGCCGTCCTGCTGGTGCTGCTGTTGATCACAACGGGCGGCCAGGAGAACACCTCGCAGAACCAGGTGCTGGTCGTCACGCCGCCGCCGAGTTCCGCCGCGCCGTCGACCTCGCCCGCACCGCCGGCGAGTGGGATCATTCAGCCGAAGGCCGCGAACTCGAAGTGCCCGCCCGGCAGCACGTCGGCAATGGACGCTTTCGGCGGGCAGACGGGCAAGGCGTGGTCGTGTGTACGCGCCTACAAGGTCGACGGGCAGGTCATCACCATCGATCTGGGCAAGACGTATCAGATCGACTCGATCGGCATCGTGCCCGGCTGGGACCACATCAGCGCCGACGGCACCGATCAGTGGGCCAAATATCGCACCGTCAGCCGGGTTTCCTACCAGTTCGACGACGCCAACAAGACCGTCTACACGCAGCCGACCCTCGACCAGCGGACCCTGGTGGTGACCAAGACCGAGCCCCCGGTGAGCGCTTCGAAGATCGTGCTGACCGTGCTGGAGTCCAAGGGTGATCCGTCGATCAACACCACCGCGATCGCCTCGATCGTCATCACGGGGCGCTGAGGTGTCCACCCTGCCCGAACTGGTCTGCCAGTACTGCTCGCACCGCAACACCGGTGCCGATGCGCGCTGCGCGCACTGCGGAGCGCCGCTGCACGCGGCCGTGGACAAGGTGAAGTCCGTCGCGGAGAAACTGCCCGCCCAGGTCGCCGAAGTCGCCGAGAAGGCCGGCGGCGAGGCGAAGCGATTGGTGCACAAGGCGTATCCGCGCTGGCAGTGGCAGGCAGTCGGGGTGCTCGGGCTGCTGATGGTGCTCGCCGCGGTCTGGGGTGTGCGGTCCTGTTCGCTGTCGCTGCCGTCGACGGTGCAGGGAACGGCGCCGGTGCGAGCCATGCCGGATCTGCTGCGCACCTCGGCGATCTGTCAACCGCTCGACTCGGGCGGGCAGCGAGAGAAGTGCGTCATCACCGCCACCGACCCGATGTTGTTCGGCAATATCGCCGGCGGCCGTGACCTGACCCTCTACGTCGAAGTGCTACCGCAGGATCGATTGGCCGACAGCATCTCTCGATGGCGCGGCGCGGGCGGAGCGGCCCTCGTGGACGGTCCCGTCTACGCGGCGATCGGCCCCTCGGCAACCGTCTGGTACGCCGACACTCGGACGGGTCTGCGGTTGGAGACGGGCACCTTCGCCGGACGAACCGGTGCTCAGACCTTCATGTCGAGGGCAGGGCTGGTCCGCTGACGTAACAGCGACCGCTCCACCGAGCCTCGGAAAATCCCTGATCCGGACGGCGTAACCCATGTTCGTCCTGGCAGATTATTGTTACACTGTTGATTGTGCCGTTATCCAGCGGTACGTTATGTGAAGTACGAAACACGTACGAGCGCAGTTCTCGGGAAGGCAACGGATCGATGGTGGCAACCACCCAGCAGACGATTTCACCGAAGCGGTTCCGCGATGATCCGACCGATCTGGAGGCGGCATATTTCCGGTGGATCCAGCCGGGACCCTCGGCGTCGGCGATCACGGACCGGGCCGAGCGGATCTTCCGGCAGCACTTGGAGCTTGCGGCCACCCGCGCGCCCGGTTCGGCGACCACCAGGGTCTACCGGCCGGACGACAGCGCCGGGGTCGGCGCCGCGATCCAGATCGTCAACGACGACATGCCGTTGCTGGTCGATTCGGTGACCGCGGCGCTGCGCCGCCTCGGCGCGACGGTCACCGAAGTCGTGCACCCGGTCTTCGACGTCTCGCGTGATGTGGACGGCCGCGTGCTGTCCATCGCGCCCCGGGACGGCGTGACCGAGCAGGCCGCCGGGGAAGCCGACGGGCGGACGCTGCGCGAATCGTGGATCCACGTGCAGCTGGGCGCGGGCCTGTCCGACGAACTGGTGGACCGGATCGAACAAGCCTTGCCGCCGCTGCTGGCCGACCTGCGGCGGGTGGCCGACGACACGCCGACCATGGTCGAGGTGCTCAATACCGTTGCCGATCAGCTCGATCAGGCCGCGCAGTGGGCCGGTGACGCGGAGATCCCGCAAACCGCCGGGCTGTTGCGCTGGCTGTCGGACGGGCATTTCACGCCCCTCGGCTACGGCTACTACCACTTCCGCCGCTCCGCGCCCAGCGCGAACGCCGACTTCGAGCCGTGGCAGCTGCCCGGCACCGGGCTCGGCATCCTCGGCAACGGCGCCGACGCGGACATCAGCGTGCCCGTGGTGGGTGCGAAGCGCACGGTGCTGCGGATGGCCAACGGCTCGGTCGACTCGCTGCTGCCGGGATCGCGGGACCTGTACTTCATCAGCGTGGCCGATTACGGCGCGAGCGACCCGAGCGGCCGGGCGGCCTGGGGCGACACCGTCAAGATGGTGAAGGGCGAGCACGTCTTCGTCGGCACCTTCACCGTCGCGGGCCTGCACGAGAACATCCTCGACATCCCGGTCATCTCCCGGCGGGTGCTGCAGGTCATCGAATGGGCGGGTTTCGGCCTCGACTCGTTCTCCGGGCAGGCCATGCTGGAGATGCTGCAGTCGTTCCCCCGGGTGGAACTGTTCTCCACCGATGCGCGGAGGCTGTTCGAAACCGTCTCCGCGGTCATGAATCTCGGGCTGCGTCGGCAGGTGCGGCTGTTCATCCGGCGCGATTCGCGCAGCGACACCATCTACTGCCTGGTGTACATGCCACGCGACCGCTACTCCACCGAGGTCCGCGTGCGCATGGGCGAGATCCTGCGCGAGCAGTTCGACGCCGAGCAGATCGCGTACTCGGCCCGGGCCACCGAATCGGAGCTGGCCGTCGTGTACTTCACCGTGCACCGGAAGCCGGGCGCCGAGGCCGCCGACATCTCCGAGGAGAATCGCGAGCGGATCCAGGAGTTGCTGCTGGCGACGACGTGGACATGGGGCGACCGCCTGGTCGCCGAGGCCGCGGGTGTAGCCGACGTGCCGCAGGCGCTGGTCACCGAGTACGTGACGGCCTTCCCGGCCAGCTACCAGCAGGAGCACGAGCCCGCGCACGCGCTCAGCGATCTGCGCAGGCTCGAGCGACTGGCCGATGGCGCGATCGATACCGATTTCTACCGCCAAGGCGACTCCGCCTCCGCCGAATGGCGCTTCACGCTGTACGTGGCGGGCGAGGGTGTCTCGCTGAGCCGGGTGCTTCCGGTTCTGCACAGCCTCGGCGTGGAGGTGGTCGACGAGCGGCCCTACCGCATCGTGCTGGCGGACCGGCCGGACCGCTGGATCTACGACTTCGGGCTGCGGGTGACCGCGGCGCCGCTGCGTGAAGCGCTGGCCGCCGAGCCCTCCGCGCAACTGGCGCACTCCGTCGACGCCACGTCGCTGCCGGAAAGCAGTGTGCGGCGGCGTTTTCCGGACGCGGTGACCGCGATGTGGTTCGGTCGCGCCGAAGTCGACGGCCTGAACGAACTGGTGCTGCGCGCCGGTCTGCACTGGCGCGAGGTGGCCTTGCTGCGTGCCTACGCGAAGTATCTGCAGCAGGCCGGATTCGCCTACACGTTCGGAAACATCACCCGCGTCTTGCTCACGCATCCGGCGACGGCGCGCTCATGCCTCGACCTGTTCGCCGCGTACTTCGACCCGGACGGCGTCGGCACGCAGGCCGCCGACCGGGCAGCGGAGATCGCCGCGCGGGTGCAGGACGAGATCGACGCGGTGGTCAGCCTGGACACCGACCGCATCCTGCGCGCCCTGTTCGGCCTGATCGAGGCGACCCTGCGGACGAATTACTACCGGCATGACGAGGCGGGTGCCACGCTGGACTACCTGTCGGTCAAGCTGAATCCGCACGCCATTGCCGAATTGCCCAAGCCCAAGCCGCAATTCGAGATCTTCGTCTACTCGCCCCGAGTCGAGGGCGTGCACCTGCGCTTCGGTTCCGTGGCGCGTGGCGGCTTGCGTTGGTCGGATCGGTTGGAGGACTTCCGCACCGAGATCTTGGGTTTGGTCAAGGCGCAGGCGGTGAAGAATGCCGTGATCGTGCCGGTGGGCGCCAAGGGCGGCTTCGTGGTGAAGCAACCGCCGACGCCGACCGGTGATCCGGTCGCGGACCGGCAGGCATTGGGCGCGGAAGGCGTCGCGTGCTATCGCACGTTCATTTCCGGCCTGCTGGACGTCACCGACAACGTGGACCGCGCTACCGGCGAAGTGCTCCCGCCAGCGCGGGTGGTGCGCCGGGACGGTGACGACACCTACCTGGTGGTGGCCGCGGACAAGGGCACGGCGACGTTCTCCGACATCGCCAACGACGTGGCGCAAAGCTACGGCTTCTGGCTCGGCGATGCCTTCGCCTCCGGCGGTTCGGCCGGCTACGACCACAAAGCCATGGGCATCACCGCCAAGGGCGCGTGGGAGAGCGTCAAACGGCACTTCCGCGAGATGGAGATCGATACTCAGAGCCAGGATTTCACCGTCGTGGGCGTCGGTGACATGAGTGGTGATGTGTTCGGTAACGGGATGTTGTTGTCGGAGCACATCCGGTTGGTGGCTGCGTTCGACCACCGCCATATTTTCTTGGATCCGGATCCGGATGCGGCGCGTTCGTATCGGGAGCGGCAGCGGATGTTCGCGTTGCCGAGGTCGTCGTGGGCGGACTACGACACGTCGCTGATCAGCCCCGGCGGCGGCGTCTACGACCGCTCCGCCAAAGCGATTCCGGTGACGCCGGAGGTGCGCGTGGCACTCGACCTGCCCGCGAATGTGACCACCTTGTCGCCGCCCGAGATGATGAAGGCCATTCTGCTGGCCCCGGTCGATCTGCTGTGGAACGGTGGGATCGGCACCTACGTCAAGGCGAGCACCGAAACCAACGCCGACGTGGGCGACAAGTCCAACGACTCGGTCCGGGTGAACGCCGACCGGTTGCGGGTCAAGGTGATCGGCGAGGGCGGCAACCTGGGCGCGACGGCGCTGGGCCGCATCGAATTCTGCCGCAACGGCGGACGCATGAACACCGACGCGCTGGACAACTCGGCGGGCGTGGACTGCTCCGACCACGAGGTCAACATCAAGATCTTGCTCGACGCCGTCGTCTCCAGCGGGGAGCTGCCCCTCGCCGAGCGCAATCCGCTGCTGGCCTCGATGACCGACGAGGTCTCCGACCTCGTGCTGCGCGACAACATCTCGCAGAACTTCCGGCTCGGGATGTCGCGGGCCGACGCGGCGGGCATGTCCGGGGTGCACGGCAGGATGATCAACGACCTCGAGCAGCGGCGCGGTTTGGACCGCGAACTGGAGGCGCTGCCGACCGAAGCGGAGCTGGCCCGCCGCGCCGCCGATGGGACCGGGCTCACCTCGCCCGAATTGGCGAATCTCATGGCGCACGTGAAGCTCTCGCTGAAGGCCGACCTGCTGGCCGGTGATCTGCTCGACAGCGCGGCGTTCGCGTCGGTGCTGCCCGCCTACTTCCCCGCCCCGCTGCGGGAGCGGTTCGCCGCCGCGATCGGCAGGCACCCGCTGCGGCGGGAGATCGTGGCCACCGTCGTGGTCAACGAGATGGTGGACTACGGCGGGATCACCTACGCGTTCCGCCTCGCGGAAGAGGCCGGGGCAACCACCGACGACGCGGTGCGCGCGTACAAGGCCGCGGTGGAGATCTTCGATCTGCACGCCCTGTGGCAGCGCATCCGGGAGACGCCGATGTCCACGGCGGCGCGCAACGAACTGGAGTTGGAGACCAAGCGCACCTTGGACCGGGCGTCGCGCTGGCTGCTGTCCAACCGGCCGCAGCCGATCGCGATCGGCGCGGACATCGCCAGGTACCGCGACGGCGTGCGCGCCCTGTCCGGTCAGGTGCCCACGTGGCTCACCGGCTACCTCACCGACGATCTCGCCGAGCGTTCGCGGCGGTCGATCGCCCGTGGCGCGCCGCGGGAGCTGGCCGAGGAGGTCTTCGGGCTGATCCACCGCTTCCCGCTGCTGGACGTGATCGACCTGGCCGACATCGCCGAGCGCGACGCCGCGGAGGTCGCGGTGCTGTACTACGCGCTCAACGAGCACTTCCAGATCGAACGGCTGCTGACCGCGGTCGGCAAGCTGGAGCGCGGCGGGCGCTGGCGGGCGCTGGCGCGTCTGGCGGTCCGCGAGGACCTCTACGATTCGCTGCGGTCGCTGACCCTGGACGTGCTGACCGCGAGCGAGCCGCAGGACAGCACCGCCGAGAAGATCGCGTACTGGGAGTCGACCAACCGGTCGCGGCTGGCCCGCGCCGGCGCGTCGCTGGCGCAGATCTTCGCCGCCGAGACGCATGATCTCGCGGCGCTGTCGGTGGCGGCGCGGCAGGTGCGCGGCATGGTGAGCGGCGGCGAGTCGACGGCGCTGGCGCCGACGATCGCGGGCTGACCCGGCCGCACGATGCCCGGAGGCAGACGCTCGGCGTCAGCCTCCGGGCATCGGCGTTCCACAGTCGCCGCAGAACTTGGCGGCGGGCGTCGACGGCGCGCCGCAGCTCGGGCAGTGCCGTGGCTGCGGCGCGAGACGCGCTCCGCAGTTCATGCAGAACTTGGCGCCCGCCGGATTGGCGGACTGGCAGGCGGCGCACGTCGTCTGGGCGGTCTCCGGCGCTGCGGCGGGCAATTGCGGCGCGGGGGAGGGGGCCGCGACCTGGTGGCCGATGGCGTTCAAACTCAACGCCGCGCCCAGGAACCCGCCTTCGACGCCGTGGTGGCCGCGCGCGAACCCTTGGCTCGCGCCGAGTGCGAGTTCGCCCGCGGCGTAGCGCTGGAAATCACCCGTGAGGCTGATGTACTTGACGTCCTTGGCCAGTCGCTTCAGCCGGTCGGCATCCTCCGGCGCCAAGCTGATGTCGAAGTTGCCCATGCGGGGGATACGCAGCCCGTATTCGTAGAGCGCGGTGTTGGTCTGGCGCATCACCGCGTGCTCGATCGGCTGCAGTTGCGCCGAGAGTCCGAGCACGGGCCAGTCGCCGCGCGCGACCCCTTGGGTCACCGCGATCTTCATGGATTTGAGCAGTAAGTCGGCGCACCAGTTCTGCACTCGATCCTGGTCGGTGAGATCGGCGGTGCCCGCGAGCGCGGTGAGCAGCTCGGCCGGGTCGCGCACGGTCAGGGCGAATTCGCCGAAGACGCGCAGGGTCACCACCTGCTCGCTGACCGGATCGAGGATGTCGTCGAGCCGGCCGCCGAAACGAATGCCCGGGAACTCTCGCGTGGAGACGAAATACAGCTCGGCGCGGTAGTAGTTCCCGCCGGTGAGGGTGTCGACGAGCGCGCCGAGCACGGGGAGCTCGTCGGCGTCGATGCGGTGGCGTCCCGGGCCCATCGCGGCCACCACGCGCCCGGATTTGACGAAAAGGGCGAGCTGATCGGCGTTGACCAGCGCGCGGCTGTAGCGGCGGATGTTGACATCCGGCCACTTGTAGACCAGCTGGTTCTTGCGGTCCTCGGGGACCGCGATGAATTCCCGCTCGAACCAGGCCATTCGCGCTCCCTCATCGTCCTATTTGTCACATTCAGCGTACCGATATGCGGTGGCACGATCAACGAATCCTGCGCTGATCGCCGCTGCTCGGACGCCCTTTTCTGAAAATCATTGATGTCCAGCGTGTTACAAGTCGCGATCCGCTATTGAACGTGCCGCTATCTAACGGTACATTGAGCGAAGTTATGATCGCCGTCACCTGAAAGGCCATCGCCATGACCACAGTTCGACCACCAGCGGATGCGCCCGCGCAGGCTGCCGCGCTCGAAGACGAGGACTCGGGCTACCACAAGTCGCTGCGCCCGCGTCAGCTGCAGATGATCGCGATCGGTGGGGCGATCGGCACCGGCCTGTTCCTCGGCGCGGGTGGCCGGCTGGCCAGCGCGGGCCCTGGCCTGTTCCTGGTGTACGCCATCTGCGGCGTGTTCGTGTTCTTCATCCTGCGGGCGCTCGGTGAGCTGGTGCTGCATCGCCCCTCCTCGGGATCGTTCGTCTCCTACGCCCGCGAGTTCTACGGCGAAAAACTGGCCTTCGCGGTCGGGTGGATGTACTTCTTCCACTGGTGCATGACCGGGATCGTAGACATCACCGCCATCGCGACATATGTCCATTACTGGGGAGCGTTCGAGGCGATCCCGCAGTGGCTGATCGCACTGGTCTCGCTGGCGGTCGTGGTCAGCATCAACCTCGTGTCGGTGAAGTGGTTCGGCGAACTCGAGTTCTGGGCCGCGCTGATCAAGGTGATCGCGCTGGTCACGTTCCTGATCGTGGGCACGGTGTTCCTCGCGGGCCGCTTCAAGGTCGATGGCCAGGTCACCGGGCCGAGCGTCATCGCCGACCACGGCGGGCTGTTCCCGACCGGGTTGCTTCCGCTGGTGCTGGTCACCACCGGCGTCGTGTTCGCCTACGCCGCAGTGGAACTCGTCGGCACCGCGGCCGGTGAGGCGGAGAACCCGGAGAAGATCATGCCGCGCGCGATCAACTCGGTGATCGCCCGGATCGCGCTGTTCTACGTGGGTTCGCTGGTCCTGCTGGCGCTGCTGCTGCCCTACACCGCCTTCAAGAACGGTGAGAGCCCCTTCGTCACCTTCTTCTCGCGGCTGGGTGTGGACGGCGCGGGTTCGGTGATGAACATCGTCGTGCTGACCGCGGCGTTCTCCAGCCTGAACGCCGGCTTGTACTCGACCGGCCGCATCCTGCGCTCGATGTCGATGAACGGCAGTGCGCCGACCATCGCGGCGCGGATGTCCCGTGGCGGTGTGCCCTACGTCGGCATCCTCGCCACCGGCGCGGTCGCGCTCATCGGCGTCGGTCTGAACGCGGTGGTGCCGGAGCAGGCCTTCGAGATCGTGCTGAACATGTCGGCGCTGGGCACCATCTTCGCGTGGACCGCGATCGTGGTCTGCCAGTTGCAGCTGTGGCGCTGGTCGCGCACCGGCCGCGCGGAGCGTCCGTCCTTCCGGCTGATCGGCGCGCCGTACACGAGCTTCGCGACGCTGGTGTTCCTGGCCGCGGTGGTCCTGCTGATGGCGTTCAGCGACGACCACGTGCAGCGCGGCGCGGTGATCGCAATGGTGGTCATCATGGTTCCCGCGCTGGTGGGCGGCTGGTTCCTCGCTCGCAAGCGGGTGCTGCAGATCGCGGAGATCCGCCAGGGCATCACCGGCCAGTTCCCGGTCCTGGCGGAGCGCCCGCTCCGCACGACGAGCGACACGGTGGTGATCCTCGACAAGCCCGACGACGAAGAGTAAGGCAGTATCCGCCCCGGGCCGTTCGCCCGGGGCGGAACTATTCCCAATGTCGGGAACAAAACACACGCGCGCATCGACAGGTGGCGGACCAGAATGAAACCGCGATTCAACGGCGGGTCTGAGAGGTTCGTATGCCGGAGCACCCCAGCGCATCCGACCGCCCACTTGCGCATCCATGGGCGAATCGGCGCATGCGCGGCACCGAGGTGCCTCGGCGAACTTCCCACCCCTGGGCAACTCGGCACCTGCTCAAAACCGAAGTGCCCCCACTGCTTCCCAATCCGTGGTCGACACCGCGGTACGTCGAGAAACCGCGTGCCGTGGCCGTCGACTCGGCGCTCGCCGACGGCGGGCCGCCGACCAGCCGCGACGGCGGGGGCGAGGAAACCATCGGCACTGCTGAGCGGCTGCTGCTCGGCGCACTCGAGTCCGAATCGGATTCCGGGCGCAGCGCACGCTCGCGCCCGAGCGGGCGAAGATTGGGCGGTGGGCTGGTGTCGATGCCCAAGGTGAGCCCGCTCGATCCGCGTACCGCGGTGATGCAGAACCCGGAAGTGCCCGAGCACAAGCGGTTCTGCTGGAAATGCCAGCAGCCGGTCGGCCGCACCACCGCCGCAGGCCCCGGCGCCGTGGAGGGTGAGTGCGGTCGTTGCGCTTCCCCGTTCAACTTCCGGCCGCTGCTGCAGCCGGGGGAGATGGTCGCCGACCAGTACGAAGTCCAGGGTTGCCTGGCCCACGGCGGACTCGGATGGATCTACCTGGCGGTCGATCGCAACGTCAGCGATCGCTGGGTGGTGCTGAAGGGATTGCAGAACCCGCTCGACTTCGAGGCGCACGTCGTCGCCCTCGCCGAACGCCAATTCCTGTCGGAGGTGGCGTATCCCGGCATCGTCAAGATCCACAACTTCGTCAAGCACCGTTCCGGGCGCGACGTGGCCGACGGTTACATCGTCATGGAGTACGTCGGCGGGCGTTCACTCAAGCGGATGCTGGATCTGCGCGCGCCGGAACGCATCCCGGTCTCCGAGGCGATCGCCTTCATGATGGAGATCCTGCCCGCGCTGGACTATCTGCACTCGTTCGGGCTGGCCTACAACGATCTCAAGCCCGACAACATCATGGTCAGCGAGGACGAGGTCAAGCTGATCGATCTCGGCGCGGTCGCCGCGATGGAGTCCTACGGCAGCATCTACGGCACCCCGGGTTATCAAGCGCCCGAGATCACCGAGACCGGGCCCACGGTCGCCTCGGACATCTACACCGTCGGGCGCACGCTGGCCGCGCTGGTGCTGGACATGCCCAAGAACGCCGACGGACACCAGCTGCCCGGCATCCCGTCGCCGGACGACGAGCCGCTGTTGCGCGACTATCCGGCGCTGTACCGTTTGCTCTGCCGCGCCACCGATCCGGATCCCAAACGCCGCTTCCCGACCGCCTACGCGATGTACGGCCAGCTCGCCGGTGTCCTGCGCATGGTGCTCGCCTACGACACCGGTAAGGAACATCCGCAGGCGTCACTCGAATTCGGCGCCATGCGCGGCGATTTCGGCATCGAGACGTTGATCGGGCAGACCGACGGGATGACCGACGGGCGGCACCGCCTGCCCGCGCTGGACGCGCCGAGTGTCGTCGCGGCCCTGCCGGTGCCGCTGATCGACGGCGAGGACCCCAGCGCCGATCTGCTGTCCACGCTGCTGCACGGCGATCCCCGGCACGCGCTGGACGCACTGCGCCGCACCGCCGACCGGATCGTCTCCGGGACCATTCCGGAGCCGGAGACGTTCGAACTGGAGGGCACGCTGACCGCGGTCCGCGCGCACCTGGACCTGGGTGAGGTGGTGCCCGCGTGCGATCGGCTCGCCGACCTGCGGCCCGACTACGGCACGGATTGGCGGCTGGAGTGGTATTCGGCCGTCGCGGCCCTGCTGGACGGGCAGTACGAACGCGCCTACGAATACTTCGACCTGGTGCACGGCATGCTGCCCGGTGAGATCGCCCCAGCCCTGGCCCTGGCGGCCACCGCCGAACTCACCCTCCAGCATCTCGGCGACGCCGGGGGCGACCACTGGCATCGGCTCGCCGAGGAGTACTACCGCACGGTGTGGCGGACCAATCACGGCTTGGTGAGTGCGGCCTTCGGCCTGGCCCGCAGGCTCGCCGCCGACGGCGGTTTGCTGGAGGCGGTGGAAGTCCTGGATCAGGTGCCGGAGGCATCGCGGTACCAGAGTGTGGCGCGCATGACGGGATGCCTGCTGCTGGTCTCCCAACCCATCCCGGAGACCACCGAGGCCGACCTGCTCGAGGCGGCCGCGCGACTGGACGCCGCGCCGGACGAACCGCGGGCGCTGCAACTCCAGGTCATCGTGGTGGGCGCGGCGCTGGAGTGGGTGCGGGCGGGCGGCGCGGCGGCCGATCCGGACGCGACCCTGCTCGGTTTCCCGTTCACCCCGCTGGGCCTGCAACGCGGACTGGAGTCGAGCCTGCGCGCGCTGGCCCGGATCGCCCCGCATCGGCTGCATCGCTACCGCTTGGTCGACCTGGCCAACTACGTCCGGCCGAAGTCGAGGTGGTGACCGGGCTCAGGTCGTGCGCGCGGTGAACATGAAAAGGGCTGGCGCGGCCAGGATCACCAGCAGCCACAGCCAGTCGCCGGTGGTCACCGCGAGCACCACCGAGAAGACGACCGCCGCGCCGGCCAGGACGACCAGGCGAGGCAGCGGATTGACCGGGGTGTTCTCGGCGGGCGGCGGTGTGCTGCCCGGCAGGTCGGCGAACAGCTCGGCCAACTGCGTCTTGCTGGTCGCGGCGGCGACCGCCGCGCTCAGTTCGTCGAACTCGGCCAGGCTCAGTCGGCCCGTGCCCAGATGGTGGGTCAGCTCGCGCATCGCGCGTTCGCGGTCGGCGAGACCGGCCGGAGTGCCCGCGGATTCACCCATGCCGGAAGGATAGGCGCAGCGGCGGAACCGGGCACCGAGGGGATTTCCAGGGGCGGGAAGAAGCGGGTCGGCCGGTGTGCGTGGCGGGGCGTTTCCGCCCCGCGCCTTAGGTGTTTGCTGTTATGTCGCTGGAGACCGGTCGGTCGCCCCGGCAATGGCCGCGCACCGGCGGTCGCTCCGTGTTGCGATGTGGTTTCCTTGAGGTATGACTGCGGGTGTGGAGTACACGATCGACGAGCTGGCGCGGGAGGCCGGTACGACCGTGCGCAGCCTGCGCGTCTACCACGAACGCGGTGTGCTGCCGCCCCCGCAGGTGAAGGGGCGTACCGGGTTCTACGGCGCCGACCACCTCAATCGGGTGCGGACCATCAGCAGGTTGCTCGACCGCGGGATCAAACTCAACGGCATCAAGGAGTTGCTCAACGCCTGGGATCGCGGTGACGATCTCGGGGACATCCTCGGCGTCGCAGAGCCGGAGGCGACCGAGGCGCCCGCCGTGGACGCGGGTGACACGATCGCGGCGACCGAACTGGCCGAGCTCTATCATGACGTGCCCAACGGCCTGGCCAGGGTCGTCGCCGCGGGGCTGTACGAGCCGGTCGACGCGGCGACCTACCGGATCGCGGATCGCCGCCTGGCGCACAGCCTCGATCAACTGACCGCCGCCGGCGTCCCGGCCGACGAGGTGCTCGGCGAGCTGGAGAAGCTGCGCACGGACGCGGAGCGCATCGCCCGGCGCTATGTGGACCTGTTCCGGCGAACCGTGTGGGCGTCGTTCCAGGAGTCCGATCGCGGCCCGGCGCAGACCGCCGAACTCGCGCAGCGGTTGGCGGCGACCAAGGACGTCCCCGCGCAGACCGCCGCCGAACTCGTGAACCGGCTCGTCGCAAGGTATCTCGATCAGGACACCGAGCTCAGCGAGGCGTTGCCGGAGAGCTGATCACGCGCCGCGTATCCCCGCCTGGTCGAAGTGTTTACGTTTCAGATTCCCATCATTGGTGATACGTAGCAGTAACGTGCCGTTGATCAACGGTATATTGGGCGACGTCGTCCGGCGCGCGTTCGCTGCGCCGCAAACCTACCTACGCTCGCCTACTTAGGTATGTCTCAGGCCACCTACCGATGCGCCGAAGTGTCGCTCCCCCCGACAATCTGGAAGTCGCACAAGGGCAGCAGATGGGTGTGGGCACATGGGAAGCGTGACACTGTGGATGCAGATGTCGCTCGACGGCTTCGCGGAGGGGCCGGATCAGGAGATCCACTGGCCGGTGGTGGACGAGGAATTGTGCGAGTCGTTCCTCGACGAATTACGCTCGGCCGACCTGTTCCTCTACGGCCGCAAGACCTACGAGATCATGGCGTCGTTCTGGCCGACCGCCGACGTGGATCCCGCGATCTCGGAGTTCTACGTGAATTTCGCGCGCTGCTGGAAACAGACGCCCAAATTGGTGTTCTCCCGCACGCTGTCCACCGCGAGGTGGAACACGACCGTGGTCAGGGAGGACCTCGTCGAGAAGATCACCGCGTTACGCGCCCGGCCGGACTGCGACATGGTCCTGTTCGGTGGTGCGGAGACGGCCTCCGAGTTCATGAAGCACGACTTGATCGATGAGTACCGGCTGTTCGTGCATCCCATCCTCCTCGGTGGCGGGATTCCGCTGTTCCCGACGCCCGCGGTGGTCTCGGGGCTGCAACTGGTCGACGTGATGACCTTCGACAGCGCGGTGGTCCAGATGCACTACCAGCAGATGGCCTCCGCGCGGTAGCAACCGGCGCGGGAAAACGCGAAACCGGGGTCCGCCGCCCAGGTAAATGGGGGCTTGACTACGCCCTAACCTGTGATTGTCGAGCGCGTTGCCGCGTCGTCGGCTAACTTTCGTTTCATGTCCCTGGTTCAGGCACGTGGCGACGTGCTGCCTGCGTCCACCAGTGAATTCATCGGCCGGGAAACGGAATTGGACCGGCTGGGAACGCTGCTGGACGGCGGCGCCCGCCTGATCACCCTGGTCGGCCCAGGTGGGATCGGCAAGACGCGATTGGCCGCGGAGGCGTTGCGCCGCGGCGCGCGCGCCCTTCGCAGGCCGGTGTACTGGGCGCGACTGGCCGGATTGGAGGCCGACAGCACCGCCACCGCGCAAGACGTGATGCAGTCGGCCGTACGCGCCGACCTCGATGCACCGCCGACCCACAGCGCGCTGGTGCGTACCTTCAGCAGCGGAGACCGCTCCACCGAGCGCGCCGTCCTGGTGCTGGACAACTGCGAACACCTGCTGGGCGCGGTCGCGGCGATGATCGCCGAGTTGCTGGAAGCGGCGCCGGGGCTGACCATCCTGGCCACCAGCCGAGAACCGATCGGCTGGGCCGACGAGTACATCCTGCCCGTACCGCCGCTGTCACCGCGGCAGTCGCTCGAATTGTTCCGGCAGCGGGCCCAGCTCATCGGCCGCGCGATCCCGGACGAGCCCGAAGCGCTGGACGTCGCCGCGCGGATCTGTCTGCGGGTCGACCACAATCCGCTGTTCGTCCGGCTGGCCGCGGCACGCCTGCGACACCAGCCGCCTGCCATGGTGCTGCGCGAACTCACCGGCGACGCGGACGACAAACGCCTGTACTGGAAGCACGGGGCACGGGCGGGCGCCGAGCAGCGCCACCGGGGTGTCTACGACGTGGTGGCCTGGTCCTTCGCGCTGTGCAGCGCTTCGGAGCAGTTGCTGCTGGAGCGGCTGTCGGTCTTCGCCGCCGGCTACGAGACCGACGACGAGTCGCTGCGCGGCGGTATCGAGCTCGACGCCGCGATCGCGGTGTGCGCCGACGACACCTTGCCCGCGCACGAGATCGAGCGCCTGCTGGAGCGGCTCACCGAACAGTCGCTGTTGTCGGCGCATCTCACCGCGACCACGGTCAGCTGGTACCTGGTGCAGAGCGTCCGCGTGTTCGCCCGGGACCGGCTGCGCCGACGAGACCGTGGCGAGGCCGACCGGCTCGCCGCGCGGCACCGCAGGTACTTCCGGGACAAGGTGGTCGCCGGACAGGCCATCTGGCTGGGCCCGCAGGATCAGGCCTGGCTGGCGTGGGCGCGGTCGGCCTGGAACGACATCGTGCTTGCCATCGAATCCGGCTTGTCCGACCCGGCGGAGGCCGTGGTCGCGCTGGAGATCGCCACCGTTCTGCTGTCGATGAAGGTGCCGTACGTCAAGTCCGGTGCGGGCGCGCTCACCCGCTTGACCGAGCGCGCGCTGGAGGCCACCCGCGCGTCCGGACTCGGTCCTTCCGGGCTCGCCGACCTCGCCACCGCACTGCTCGGCTGGATCTCGCTGTGGCAGGGGCGTACCGAGCACATCCCGCAACTGCTCGCCGATCGCGCCGACCTCCCGCCGGGGGCGGGCCCGCGGTACACCGACACGGATTTCGGTCTGCCCGCGCCGGTCGAGTGGATGTGGGGGCTCGAGCTGATGCTGGTATACGGCGATCCGCGCGCGGTCACCGTGCTCACCCGGGCCCGTCGCAAATTCGCCGACCAGGGCGATCGCATCGGTGCCGAACGCAGCGAAGTCTTCGCGACATTCTGTTCCGCCCTCGTCGGCGACCGGCGGCAGGCGCTGGAGCACACCGCGCGATTCCTGGAGCGGTCGATGTCGTCCGGCTCGACGTTGTCGCTGGCCTGGGCCGAGATCGCGCGCGCGGTGGCGCTGGCCAAGCACGGGTCCTCCGCCGAGGCGCTGACGTTGACCCACGGTGTGCTCACCCGTTACCGCGGCGAGCGGGACACCTGGACGGCGAGCTGGGCGGTGGGCGCGCACATCGTCGCGCTGGCCCAGATCCTCGTCGCGCGGCGGGCCGAGGGGAGGGATCCCGCCGCGTGCGCCGACGCCGCGACCGAGATCGCCTACCTGATCGGCGGTTTCAAGGCGCGGCAGCGTTCGATGGGCATTTCCGTCGACCGGGTTCCGCTGATCGCCGCCGAACTGCGCGGGGCCGCCGAGCTCGCCCGCGCGGTACTCGGTGATCGGGCCTACGCCGCCGCCGAACGCCGGACGCGCCTGCGCCCCGAGCTGGACGCGCTGTGGTGTCCGAGCCCGCCCGCGGAGCAGGCGCAGACGGCCAGGCGGCCGGACCGCCCGGGCGCTTCCCGGCCCGCGTCGCGGCGGCCCGCCTCGCGCTGGAACGACCTGTCGGAGGCCGAACGCGATGTCGCCGTCTTCGCGGCGGCGGGCTGGCCCAACAGCGCCATCGCCGGCCGCAGACGCAGTTCCATCCGGACGGTCGACGCGCAGGTCGCCGCCATCCGGCAGAAGCTGATGATCGCCTCCCGCGCCGACATCGCGGCGCACATCCCCGACGACCTCGCCGACCGGGTCCGCTACGAATCCGAGCGGCGGCCCGGCCGTGGTCGCAGAGGGAGGTCTCCTCGCGCCCATTAGGCTGCTCGAGCGGTGGTTTTCCCGGATCGGTAGGTGCGTCGGCATGTCGGAGGTGAACGGCGGCGGTGGCAACGGCCCCGCCGCGCTCGGTGAGTTCGTGGGCAGGCAGGCCGAACTGCGGCGGATCCACGCACTACTGGACTCGTCGAACGCCAGGCTGATCACCTTGGTCGGGCCCGGCGGCATCGGCAAGACGACACTGGCGGTGGAAGCCGTGCGGCGGTACCGCGGCGCGGCGCGGCACACGGTGTACTGGACGCGCCTGGCCCGGCTCGCGGCAGGCGCGGAGACCGGGGCGGTCGCCGAGGAAGTGCTCTTGTCCGTCGCGAAGAACGGCATCGCGGGCCGCTCCGCCTGGGACGGCTTGCTGGAGGTCTTCACCGACGACGGCACCGACCGCACCCTCCTCGTGCTGGACAACTGCGAACACGTGCTGGACGGGGTGGGCCCGCTCGTCATCGGCCTGCTGCAAGAGGTGCCCGGCCTGACCATCGTCGCGACCAGCCGGGAGCCGATCGGCTGGATCGACGAGCACCTGGTGACCGTGCCGCCGCTGGCCAGCGTGCACGCCCTCGAACTGTTCCGGCGGCGAGCCGAGCGCACCGGACGGCCGATTCCCGAGGATCCCGGCCAACTGGCCATCGCCACCCGGATCTGCGGGCACGTCGACAACAACCCGCTGTTCATCCGTCTGGCCGCGGCGCGGCTACTGCACCGGCCACCGGCCATCGTGCTGCGCGAGTTGTCCGGCGACACCGCCGATCGGCGCCTGCAATGGACGCACGGCGCCAGAGGCGGCGTCGGCGAACGGCACCGCAGCGTGCGTGACGTGATCGCCTGGTCCTACGGTCTGTGCACCGCGCCCGAGCAGTTGCTGCTTGACCGCTTGTCGGTGTTCGCCACCGGCTGCGATGCCGAGAACGACGAGACGCAATGCGGCGGAGCCGAGGTGGACGCGATCGTCGCGGTGTGCGCGGACGCGGCGCTGCCCGCCGAGCGGATCGAGGGACTGCTCGAGCGCCTGGTCGAACGGTCGCTGCTTTCGGTCCATCTCACCGCGGCCACGGTGCGCTATTACCTGCTGGAGAGCGTCCGGGTGTTCGTGCGCGACCGCCTGGCCACGCGCGGTGACCACTTGGACGAGGCGCGCCTGCTGGCCCGGCATCGGCGGCACTACCGCGATCGTGTCGCCGCGGGCCCGGCCACCTGGTACGGCCCCAGGGAGCAGGAGTGGATCGACTGGGCGCGGGCGGCTTGGGACAACATCCTCATCGCCGTAGAGACCAGCCTCGACGACCCGGAGGAAGCCGTGGTCGGGCTGGAGACCGCCGCGACGCTGATGGCGTTGCGCGTGCCGTTCATCACCGGGTCGAACCGCGCCATCACCAGCCTGACCGAACAGGCCCTGGAAGTCACCGCGCAGGTCGATCCGCCGCCGACCCGGCTGCGGATCAACGCGACCGCGCTGGTCGGCTGGATCGCCATCTGGCAGGGCAGGCACGCCTACACCGCGCAATTACTGGACGAATGTGCCGCGGAGTGCCTCGATCCGCAGCAGCGGCACCGTTGGCGGGAGACGACGTCGATCGATGCGGGCCTGCCCGCCGCGGTGGAGTTCACCTGGGGCCTCGAACTGCTGCTGATCCATCTCGACCTGCGCGCGGTCGACGTGTTGTCCAGGGCGCGCGAGAAGTTCGCCGCCTTGGGCGACCGGGCCGGAGAGCAGCGGAGTGAACTGTTCGAGGCGCTCACCTACGCGAACCTCGGTGACGCGGATGTCGCGCTCGCGGCCGCGCGGGACCACCTGGACCGGGCCGTCGCTTCCGACGCGGGCTGGGCGACCTCCTGGGCGGAACTGGCCTGGATGATCGCGGTCTCCCGGCACCGCGATCCACGGGAAGCGGTCAAGCTCGGGCAGTCCACCCTGGAACGTCTGCTGGTCACGGGGGACACCTGGACGGCGGGCTGGGTCGCGCATTTCATCATGATGGCGCTGACCTACCTCCTGTCCGCCCGGATCGAGGCGGGCGACACCAGGAGCGCCGAAGCGGTCGCCGCCGCCACCGAGATCGCCCATCTGCAAGGCGGGATCGCGACGTTGCACCGTTCGATGGGCATCGTTGCCGACCGGGTGACGCTGGTGGCCCGCGGCACCGCCCGCGCCGTCGCGGCGGTCACCGCGGTCATCGGCGAGCAGGCCCATGCGGCGGCGGTCGCGCGCGGCGCCCGCCTGCGTCCCGAACGCGACGAACTGCAGTTGCTGCTGCTGGGCAGGTTGCCGGTCGACCAGTTGCCCAGCCCGCGTCCGCAGGCCAAGCCGACAGCGGCCCCCCGCTGGGACGAGCTGACGCCGGCGGAACGGGAGGTCGCCGTGCTGGCGGCGGCCGGCTGGGCCAACAGCGCCATCGCCGCGCGCCGGGGTAGTTCGATCCGGACGGTCGATGCCCAGGTGGCGGCCGTGCGCCGGAAGCTGATGGCGGCCACCAGGGCCGACATCGGCAGGCACGTCCCGGATCACCTCGCGGAGCGGGTCAGGCTGGAATCCGCACGGCGGCCCGCGCGAACGCGAACACGCCCGTAACCGTCGCGACGGTTACGGGCGTGCGGGAGCCGGGTCGGGTCAGGTCAGGGAGCCGTCGTAGCACAGGCTCGACGACCGCCAGGACCGCTGCGGCCCGGTGCCGGGGTCGAAGGACCACTGGTCGATCGAGCCGGCGGCCTTCCACCACAGGGAGCCGCGGCCGTCCGAGACCACCTGGTAGACATCCTCGGAACCCTCGATGAGCTGGCTTCCGACGCAGTAGTCGTTGTATTCCGTGCCGTACTGGCGGGCACCGGGGCTGAACAGGCCCGCGGGGTGGGCGTAGGCGCCCGGGTTGGGAACGGTGCTGGCCTGCCGCACGGCGTGGCCGCGGTGCCAGTAGGGGGCGCCGACCGCGTCGGTGCCGCAGCTGAAGGCCCAGCCGCCTGCGACGACCGTGGTGCCCTGGCCGTAGGCGCCACCGGCCCAGAGGCAGGCAGCGCCCTGAGCCTCGGCGGTGCCCGCGCCGAGGCTCAGGCCGCCCGCCGCCACCGCTGCCGCCGCCAGCAGGGTGAGCGTCCGTGCCGTACCACCGCGCTTGTCGTTACACGCGGTCGTCCGGCGAAGCCCGTTGATCTTAAACATGTGCATTTCTCTTTCGTGCGCTATCCCGGCCGGAGTGGATTTCCGGGATGGTGATACTTCAAGTAATGTGCCGCTGAGTAGCGGTATGGTCAGTCCCGACGGACGTCACGGAAGGTCGTGGGTACGAGTGAGCGAGCCGATCCGGCGATCACTGGCACCAGCGGGCCTGCGGGCGGCAGACGGTGTAGCCGCTGCCGTCCGGGCGGCCGACGCGCGACCAGCTGGGGCTGACGGAGGTGTCGCCCGTGGGGGTGTCGGCCGGTGCGGGGCGGCTCTGGCGCTGGTGGTAGTCGCGGATGGCGTCGTCGTGCTCGTCCGCGCGGCGCGGGTCCCTGTCGCTGTGGTGGTAACCCATCGGGTCGATGTGGTGCCAGCCGTTGGTGTCGCCGGTGCCGTTGCGCGGGTCCGAGGGACTCGAGTGCGACTCGGCGCCCGCGATGCCCGCGGCGCCCGCGGTGAGCATGCCGAGGATCGCGGCGCAGGCGAACAGTCGCCGTGCGGCGGAGTGGGTGGTGGCGGTCATCGTAAGTCTCCGTTCGGATTTCGAGCCGTGCGCGGCAGCACGGTTCGAGCGGCGGCGGTGCGGCGAACGTCGATGGTCGGGGTTGCCGCGCGAGGTGGGGGCGGGGAAGGGATCGGGGCGGCATCCGTCGCGGAGGTGTCGTCCGCGGGGCGGTGCCGGTCGGCTCGGTCCCGGTCGTGGGGGTGGGAAGAGCCCGGCCTGTCGTATCCGTGGCGGCCCGGGTCTGCGGGGCGCGGTGCCGCGACGGTCGCGTCGGGCCCGGCCAGCGCTTCGGCCGGCGCCGGGGTTTCCGGCGTGGCCGCTATCGCGCTCACGATCAGCGGGCGGACGAGCCAGGTCTGTGTCCGTCGCTGGTGCGGCGTGATGCCGGTCATCGTTCGCGTCCGTTCATCTCGCCACCTCGGGATCGGGGATCGGTCCGGTGTGGTCCGATCGGCGGGTCCCTATTTATCGTGCCGTTGGATAACGTCACATTAATCGACGGGTCAATGTCTTGTCGAGCGCTTTCCCAAAATTGGGAAGGATGCTCTGCGCGTCTGTGCGGTCTGCGGCCGTCACCAGCGTCGATGTCCCCGCTGTAGCAGTGGCCGTGCTGTGGGAAATGCGTTGAACCCGAGTTGTCGGGCGGGCGAGCGCACCCGATCGGCGCAGCCGACACCGATGCGAGAGTCGGCAGTGATACCGACTCCCGCCGACTGTGATGGAGGTAGCGCTGGTGGCCGTCGCGGGTTGCGACCAGTCGGCGCTCGCGGTCGAAGCCGGCGGCGGGACGCTCCGAGGGCTCGGCATGACTTGTCGGCGCGACTCGATGCTGTGCGATGAACTCGCTGGTGGCCCGTGGACTTACGCAGACCTCCTTCGTGGTGCGGCGTGGTGGCCGGTACGACCGTTGGAGGCTGCCCGGCAGACGGTAGGCCAACTGCCTCTGATGTCAGGCATGCCCCGGGCGCGTTGTTCGGACATGGCATACGAAAGGGCGCCCGCCGTATGGCGGACGCCCTTTCGCTGAATAGGCCGCTACGGTCCTGTGTGAACCTCGGCGGGGGATGGGGGAAGCCTCTGCACGTCCTTTCGACGCCATCGTGCGCCGCGGAGAAAGTGCGGGATCGGTCTCGCGATCAGGCTTCGGTGACCGCCGCGTATGCCGGAGCCACCGGATCCTTGGCCGCTGATACCCGGCTCGCCTTGGCGGCGGCGGGGTCGCGGAACGGAGCTTCGATCACCGCGCGCTCGCGCCACAGGTAGTACAGCGCGACGGCGAAGATGCTCGTGCCGATCACGTTGGCCAGGAAGTGCCACCAGATACGGTAGGTCGCCGCGCCGGGCCCGGGATCCAGCAGACCGAAGATGGTCGACAGTCCGATCGCCTTGGTGCCGAACGCGACCGTCAGGGTGAGCGCGAGGTGCTCGAGGCCGTGGATGCCTTGCATCAACACCCCCATGCGGCCCCATTTGCGCGCCTTGCTCTCCAGGGCGTGATGGGTCACCAAGGCGACGCCGACCAGTCCGGCGAGGAAGTGGAAATTGCCGACCAGGTGCAGGATCTCCATCCCGAGCGCGGGCTTCATGTGGTTGACCTGCCCGAATCCATTCGCCAGGCCGGTGCCCCACGGGGTCATCCAGGCGGGGGAGTTCGGATGCTGGATCCAATAGCCCACCTGTGCCACATGCTCCTGGAAGTGGCCGATCTGGGCGACCACGCCCAGCGCGATCACTCCGAGCGCGGTGCGGAACATCCATGGGCGCAATGGTTTACGCAACGCGACGACGAGCACGCCGACCGCCGCCCACATGACGACCATCCAGGCCACCATCAAGATCGCACCCAGGATTTCCATCCCGGTCGCTCCGGCTGTGTGGTTCATGGGAACCGCCCTTCTGCGCGCCCTCCGGCAACGGCGACGGATGGGGGGAGTTGCTTCGGAAACGCGTCGAACGCGTTATCCGCAAGATACAAGGCGGCGGCCCGTTCTGTCCGAGATTTCCGAATGCGCTGGCTGCGCTCACAATTGGGTGCGGGCCATACCCGGAAGGCATCAAGCGTGTTCAGGATGGTTGCAAGAAACCCTCGATGATGCGGCGGGCGCGGTCGGCGGCATCCGGATCGCCAATTCGCAGTGCGATATTGGTCGCGCACAACACCGCATCGATCTGGAACGCGGTGAGATCGGCGTCCGAGTTGCCGATCTCACCGGCGGACGCCGCCGCGCGCAGTTCGCGCGCCAGCAGTCGCACCCACGTCCGCTGATCGCGGATGAGGGCGTCGCGGACCGGTCCCGGCTTGCTGTCGTATTCGGCCATGGTCGCGACCCGGAAGCAGCCGCCCGCGAACAGCGGCGTCGCGGCGTAGACGATCCAGTGGTCCACCAAGGCGCGCAGGCGGGCGACGCCGCGCGGCGCGGAGCCGGCCGGTTCGACGACCGCTTCCACGAATCGGTCGCGCGCATAGTCGACGGCGGCCAGTTGCAGTGCTTCCTTCGTGCGGAACAGGGTCTGGATGCCCGCCTTGCTCAGCCCCGTGTCGGTGGCGAGCCTGCCGAAACTGAGTCCTTCCAATCCGTCCAGTGAAGCGATGTCGACCGCCTGGCGCAGCACGGTGGCACGTGTTCGCGCACCGCGCAGCAGACGCTTGTCGGTGATCTCCGCGACCTGCGGGCCACTTTCCATACGGTCGATCGTACGGGCGTCGCCACAGCGGCCGCCTCACGCGCGCTGGTACGGCCACCTCCAGTCGGCGACCTCCGGGATGTCCGCGCCGTGTTCCCTCGTCCACGCGCGAGCCGTCCACCGCGCGTCGACCATTTCCTGGCGCAGGCCCGCGGCCCGCTCGCGCAGACTCGGCACCCGATCGATCACGTCCATCACCAGGTGGTACCGGTCCAGGTCGTTGAGCATCACCATGTCGAACGGCGTGGTCGTCGTACCGCGTTCCTTGTAGCCGCGGACGTGTAGTTCGCCGTGGTTTGCGCGCCGATAGGCCAGCCGGTGGATCAGCCACGGATAACCGTGGAAGGCGAAGATCACCGGCCGGTCCCGAGTGAACAGCGTGTCGAACTCGCTGTCGGACAGGCCGTGCGGATGCTCGTCCGGATGTTGCAAACGCATCAGGTCCACCACGTTGATCACCCGGACACGCAGATCGGGCAGCCGTTCGCGCAGGATCGCGGCGGCGGCGAGGGTCTCCAGCGTCGGCACGTCGCCCGCGCAGGCGAGCACCACGTCCGGCGTCGTGCCGGTCTCGTCTCCGTGGCCCGCCCACGGCCAGATGCCGATGCCGCGCGCGCAGTGCTCGGCGGCCTCGGACACCGACAGCCAGTCGGCCTGGGGCTGCTTGCCCGCGACCACCACGTTGACGTAGTGCCGCGACCGCAGGCAGTGGTCGTAGGTGGACAGCAGGGTGTTGGCGTCCGGCGGTAGGTACACCCGCACGATCGAGGCCTTCTTGTTCAGCACCACGTCCAGGAAGCCGGGATCCTGGTGGGTGAAGCCGTTGTGATCCTGCCGCCAGACGTGCGAGGACAGCAGGTAGTTGAGGCTGGGAACCGGGCGCCGCCACGACACCGCCGCGCTGGCGTCGAGCCATTTGGCGTGCTGGTTGAACATGGCGTCGACGATGTGGATGAACGCTTCGTAACAGGTGAACACGCCGTGCCTGCCGGTCAGCAGATAGCCCTCCAGCAGCCCTTGGCACATGTGTTCGGACAAGACCTCGATCACGCGACCGCCCCGGTCGAGTTTCTGGTCGCGGGGATCGATCTCGGCCTGCCAGTCGCGGCCGGTGACCTCCAGGATGTCCTGCAAACGGTTGCTGGCAAGTTCGTCGGGCGCGAAGGTGAGGAAGTTGTCCGGATTGAGTGCGGTGACCTCCCGCAGCCAGCCGCCGAGCACCCGGGTGGCCTCGTGTTCGGTCGCGCCGGGAGCGGGCACCTCGACGCCGAACTCCCGCCAATCCGGCAGGCGCAGGTCGCGCAGCAGCGCACCGCCGTTGGCGACCGGGTTGGCGCTCATCCGCCGATCGCCGCCGGGCACCTGGGCGAGCAGATCCCCCACCGGCTTGCCGTCGTCGTCGAACAGTTCCTCCGGACGGTAGGAGCGCAGCCACTGCTCCAGCACCGCGCGGTGGCCGGCATCGGTGCGGGCGCCGGGCAACGGCACCTGGTGCGCGCGGAAGGTGCCCTCCACCTGGTCGCCGTCCACCACCGGCGGACAGGTCCAGCCTTTCGGCGTACGCAACACGATCATCGGCCAGGTGGGCCGCTCCCCATCGGCGCCGTCGCGTGCTGCGCGCTGGATTCGATCGATGCGTTCCATACTCGTGTCCACCGCCGCGGCCATCGCCTGATGGACCGCCGCCGGGTCGTCGCCCGCCACGACGATCGGCTCGTAGCCGTATCCGCGCAACAGGGCCAGCAGTTCCGATTCCGGGATGCGCGCCAGGATGGTCGGATTGGCGATCTTGTACTCGTTCAGCGCCAGGATCGGCAGCACCGCGCCGTCGCGCGCCGGATTGAGGAACTTGTTCGCATGCCAGCTCGTCGCCAGCGGTCCCGTCTCCGCCTCGCCGTCGCCGACCACGCAGAACACGGTGAGATCGGGATTGTCCAAGGCCGCGCCGAACGCGTGCAGCAGCGAATACCCGAGTTCCCCGCCCTCATGGAAGGAGCCGGGCGTCTCCGGCGCGCAGTGACTCGGCACCCCGCCGGGGAAGGAGAACTGGTGGAACAGCGCGCCCATGCCCGCGGCGTCCTGCGGGATGTGGCTGTAGCACTCGGAGTAGGTGCCCTCCAGAAAGGCGCACGCGTTCGGGCCGGGACCGCCGTGCCCGGGGCCCGCGACGAAGACGGCGCTCAGGCCGCGTTGCCGGATCGCGCGATTGGCGTGCGCCCAGACCAGATTCAAGCCGGGCACCGTGCCGAAGTGCCCGAGCAGCCGCGGCTTGACGTGCTCCGCCCGCAGCGGTTCACGCAGCAGCGGATTGCCCATCAGATAGATCTGGCCGACCGCGAGATAGTTGGCCGCCCGCCACCACGCGTCGACCGAGTTCAGTTCGTCGCGTTCCAGCGGGCCCGGCACGTCCGCCAGCCGGTAGGGACGCGGGGCGACGGTTCGTCCGCCGGTGCTGCCGACATTGTCCGCCGAAGTATCGCCACCTGCACTTGCCATGTGGGTCATGCGCCGACTCTCCTCACGTTCGGGGCATCGGGGACCGCGGCGCCACGAGCGACCACCATCCCGGTCCTGCGACGGTCGCCGATCGGAATCGACAACGCCGGATGGAGAATTCATCGTCAGCCTAGTCGCCGCGGGCTCGGTGCGGCGGCCGTGCGTGTCGCGGGAAGCTCGCGCCGCCCGATGCCCGTTCGTGGTCTAGGGTCCGCGGCATGCACATTCTCGGAAGGATCCTCGGTATCGGCGCCCTCGCCGCGACGACCATCGCGCTGACGGCTTGCGGCTCGGACGACGAGCCGTCCCCCGCGACCGCGTCGCCGACGAAGACCTCCGCGGCGGCCGGGGCTTCCGCGCAGCGCCCTGCCACGCAGAGCAAAGGCCGGGAGTGCACCGCCGAGGACATCACCGTCAGCGGCGAGTTCGGCGCCGCGCCGAAGATCACCGTTCCGGACAACTGCGACCCGCCGAAGCAGCTGATCGTCAAGGACTTGAAGGAGGGCAGCGGGCCCGGCGCCGAGCCGGGGCAGTCGCTGACCATGAACTACGCGCTGGTCACCTGGTCGGACAAGAAGACGCTGGACAGCTCGTTCGATCGCGGGAAGCCGTTCCAGCTCACCCTGGGCGCGGGCCAGGTGATCGACGGCTGGGACCAAGGACTCGTCGGCGTCCGGGAGGGCTCGCGGCGCTTGCTGATCGTGCCGCCGGAGCTGGGCTACGGCGCGGGCGGTCGCGGGATCGCGCCGTACGAGACGCTGGTCTTCGTCACCGACGCGGTCTCGGTGGGGAAGTAGCGCGGCCGTCGAGCCACCGCCGGGTGCAGGCCCGCTCGGCCGGTCAACTAACCTGGTCGGGATGCGTGGCGTACGCCGCACCCCTCGTCGTCTCGGCCGAGGCCGGGACTCCGGTTCGGATCGGCGCCGGTGGGGGAGTACGGCAGCCGGCGTAGGGCCGCCGCGCCCGCCGTTTCCGACCCCGGAGCGCCGGGGGCGTGGCACCGCACACAGAACGTCAACCAGTACGAACAACGAACAAGGAGCATGTCCGTGAAGAGCACCGTCGAGCAGCTGAGCCCGACCCGGGTCCGGATCAACGTCGAGGTGCCCTTCGAGGAGTTGAAGCCGGATTTCGACCGCGCGTACAAGGCACTGGCCAAGCAGGTCCGCATCCCCGGCTTCCGTCCCGGTAAGGCGCCGGCGAAGCTGCTCGAGGCCCGCCTCGGTCGTGGCGCGATCCTGGAGCAGGTCGTCAACGACGCGCTGCCCGGCCGCTACAGCGAGGCCGTGACCACCTCCGAGGTGAAGGTCATCGGGCAGCCCGAGATCGAGATCACCAAGATCGAGGACGGCCAGGAGCTCGCCTTCACCGCCGAGGTCGATGTGCGTCCGGAGATCACCCTGCCGGACTACTCGAGCATCGCGGTCACCGTCGACGCGTTCACCGTCGGCGACGAGGACATCGAGGAGCAGTTGCAGTCGCTGCGCCAGCGCTTCGGCACCCTGACCGGGGTCGAGCGTCCGGTGCGCGACGGCGACTTCGTCTCCATCGACCTGTCGGCGACCGTCGACGGCCAGGAGGTGGCCGAGGCCGCCACGACCGGCCTGTCCCACGAGGTCGGCTCCGGTCAGCTCATCGAGGGCCTGGACGAGGCGCTGGTCGGGTTGTCGGCCGGCGAGTCGAAGGAGTTCACCTCGACGCTGGTCGCGGGCGAGCACGCGGGCAAGGAGGCGGTCATCACCGTGACGGTGCAGACCGTCAAGGAGCGCGAGCTGCCCGAGGCCGACGACGAGTTCGCCCAGCTGGCCAGCGAATTCGACACGCTGGAGGAGCTGAAGGCCGACCTGCGCAGCCGCGTCGAGCGGGTCAAGAAGGTGCAGCAGGCGGGCGAGATCCGCGACAAGGTGCTGGAGGCCCTGCTCGAGCAGGTCGAGGTGCCGCTGCCCGACGCCGTGGTGCAGGCCGAGATCGACGCCGTGACCCACGACGCGGTGCACGGCTACGACCACGACGAGGCCAAGTTCGCCGAGGCGCTCGAGGCGCAGGGCAGCACCCGCGAGGAGTTCGACGCCGACACCAAGCAGTCCGCCGAGAAGTCGGTCAAGACCCAGCTGCTGCTGGACGCGATCGCCGAGGCGGAGGGCACCCAGGTCGGTCAGGAGGAGCTCACCGAGCGGATCCTGTTCCAGTCGCAGCGCTACGGCCTGTCCCCGGAGCAGTTCATCCAGCAGGTGCAGCAGGCGGGCCAGCTCGGCGCGGTGTTCGCGGACGTGCGGCGAGGCAAGGCGCTGGCGGGCGTGGTCGGTCAGGTGACCGTCACCGACTCCGCGGGCAACCCGGTGGACACCGCCGAAATGTTCGGCGCGCCCGACGATTCGGCGGACGAGGACCAGGCCGGCGAGACGGCCGCGGCGGACGCCGAATAATTTCATGGAATGTCGGTGTGATCGACGCCCGCGAGGTGCGCTGATTGCGCTGTGAGCGAAGAAAGGGCGGTACCGGGAGTTCGGTGCCGCCCTGCTTCGTTAATGTTTGTGACGGCAAGTTGGATAGCCCTGTCCGACCGGGTGCGGCATATCCAACCAGTGATGGCTATGTGGCAATCCGCAACGAGCCGGCGAGAGAAGGCAGGTATCCGTGACAATCAACCAGGCAGGGGTCATGACAACCGCGACTGCTGGTCTCAACCTCAGTGATTCGGTGTACGAGCGCCTGCTGCGTGAGCGCATCATCTTCCTGGGCACGCAGGTCGACGACGACATCGCGAACAAGCTGTGCGCGCAGATCCTGCTGCTGTCGGCGGAGGATCCCACCAAGGACATCTCGCTCTACATCAACTCGCCGGGCGGCTCGGTGACCGCGGGCATGGCCATCTACGACACGATGCAGTTCGCCGAGTGCGACATCGCCACTTACGGCATGGGCCTGGCCGCGTCCATGGGGCAGTTCCTGCTCACCGCGGGCACCAAGGGCAAGCGTTACGCGCTGCCGCACGCGCGCATCATGATGCACCAGCCCTCCGCGGGGATCGGCGGCTCGGCGGCCGACATCGCGATCATGGCCGAGCAGTTCGCGCACACCAAGCGTGAGCTGAACGAGCTGCAGGCGCTGCACACCGGCAAGTCGGTCGAGCAGGTCACCGCCGACGCCGACCGCGACCGCTGGTTCACCGCGTCCGAAGCCCTGGAGTACGGCTTCATCGACCACGTGATCAGCCACGCGAACCAGGCCAACGGCGCCAAGAAGTAACGCACCGGATCACCCCACAGGCCCCCGGACACCTCGAAGGTCCGGCCGCCACACCGACTTTGGAGACTCAGATGGCCAATTCGATCGACCCGCGCGCCGGCCTGTCCGGCATCGCACCGCAGAGCCCGCAGGCGCGCTACATCCTGCCGTCGTTCATCGAGCACTCGAGCTTCGGCGTCAAGGAGTCCAACCCGTACAACAAGCTGTTCGAGGAGCGCATCATCTTCCTCGGCGTGCAGGTGGACGACGCCTCGGCGAACGACATCATGGCGCAGCTGCTGGTGCTGGAGTCGCTGGACCCCGACCGCGACATCACCATGTACATCAACTCGCCGGGTGGCTCGTTCACCTCGCTGATGGCCATCTACGACACCATGCAGTACGTGCGCGCCGACGTCGCCACGGTCTGCCTGGGCCAAGCGGCCTCGGCCGCGGCCGTGCTGCTGGCCGCGGGCACCCCCGGCAAGCGCGCCTGCCTGCCCAACGCCCGCGTGCTGATCCACCAGCCGTCGCTGGAGGGCGGCATCCAGGGGCAGGTGTCGGACCTGGAGATCCAGGCCGCCGAGATCGAGCGCATGCGTCGCCTGATGGAGACCACCCTCGCGCGGCACACCGGCAAGGACGCCGACACCATCCGTAAGGACACCGACCGTGACAAGATCCTGACGGCCGAGGAGGCCAAGGAGTACGGGATCATCGACACGGTGTTCGATTACCGCAAGCTGAGCGCGCAGAAATAAGGCGCCGATCGTCGTTCCGGCCGGGCCGGGACGGCGGTGCGAATTGCCGATCCCGGCGGCGATTCGCTCGAATTCGCTCTATGACAGGGAATTCCGGCCGGGAAGTATGCAATGGGGCATGCCGCCCGGCCGGACCGCTTACCCGCCGCCGTGGGTTCGAGAATGTGTTCGAACCCCGGCGTGGCGCGCTGGGCGGTCCGGAGGTGTCGATTGTCCGATCCGACGGGCGCTTCGTCTTTCGGCGTCGTGACGACTCGCACAACCCGCGCGAGAAACATGCGCGAGTTGTCGACCTCCATCCCGAACACCGGGTACGGTCGACCTAGGGACCTTTGCTCCCGGTTGACAGCACTGCCCACCGGCCACGAATCAGCCGATGCGTTTGCGGCTGCGAAAGTGGTGGACAGCTGGCAACCTGGACGGACGGTTGCACGCGGACAAGGAAGTAGGGACCCACGAGATGGCGCGCATCGGAGATGGCGGCGATCTGCTGAAGTGCTCGTTCTGCGGAAAGAGCCAGAAGCAGGTCAAGAAGCTCATTGCGGGACCAGGGGTGTACATCTGCGACGAGTGCATCGATCTCTGCAACGAGATCATCGAGGAGGAACTCGCCGAGTCCAGCGAGGTCAAGCTCGATGAGCTGCCCAAGCCGGCCGAGATCCGGGACTTCCTGGAGAACTACGTCATCGGCCAGGACACCGCCAAACGCACTCTCGCGGTGGCCGTCTACAATCATTACAAGCGCATTCAGGCCGGGGACAAGGGTCGCGACAGCCGCGGCGAGACCGTCGAACTGGCCAAGTCCAACATCCTGATGCTGGGTCCCACGGGCTGCGGCAAGACCTACCTGGCCCAGACGTTGGCGAAGATGCTGAACGTTCCGTTCGCCATCGCCGACGCCACCGCGCTGACCGAGGCCGGATACGTCGGCGAGGATGTCGAGAACATCCTGCTGAAGCTGATCCAGGCCGCCGACTACGATGTCAAGCGCGCCGAGACCGGCATCATCTACATCGACGAGGTCGACAAGATCGCCCGCAAGAGCGAGAACCCGTCGATCACCCGCGACGTGTCCGGTGAGGGCGTGCAGCAGGCGCTGCTGAAGATCCTGGAGGGCACCCAGGCGAGCGTGCCGCCGCAGGGCGGACGCAAGCATCCGCACCAGGAGTTCATCCAGATCGACACCACGAATGTGCTGTTCATCGTGGCGGGCGCCTTCGCGGGCCTGGAGAAGATCATCTCCGACCGCACCGGCCACCGCGGCATCGGCTTCGGCGCCGAGGTGCGGTCCAAGGCCGAGATCGACACGACCGATCACTTCGCGGAGGTCATGCCCGAGGACCTGATCAAGTTCGGCCTGATCCCCGAGTTCATCGGCCGTCTGCCCGTCGTGGCCTCGGTGACGAACCTGGACAAGGAATCGCTGGTCAAGATACTGTCCGAGCCGAAGAACGCGCTGGTCAAGCAGTACGTCCGGTTGTTCGAGATGGATGGGGTCGATCTCGAGTTCACCGACGACGCGCTGGAGGCCGTCGCCGACCAGGCGATTCTGCGCGGCACCGGCGCGCGCGGCCTGCGGGCGATCATGGAAGAGGTCCTGCAGCCCGCGATGTACGACATCCCCAGCCGCGACGACGTCGCGAAGGTGGTCGTGAATGCGGACACGGTCAACGACAACGTGCTGCCCACCATCGTGCCGCGCAAGCCGCAGCGTTCGGAGCGCCGCGAGAAGTCGGCGTAATACAGGTGTGGCGGCCACTCCTCGGGGGTACTCGTTCGTGAGGGTTGAGCAAACAGCCTAGTTCCGGCGGCCCTCTGGGCCGGAGCGCATCGGTACCGCAAGCAATCGTCCGAAGATTCGCTGCGGGCGACAGGACCGAGGTCCTCATGTCGGCAGGTTTGGCCAACCCCACGTACGTTCTCAACGCTGCTCGCAATGCCGATCACCCCGCCGAGCGGCTCAGGATCTCCGTCACCGCCCCGAGCGACCGGGTCACGCTCTGCGCGCTGGCGGGCGAGGTCGACCACTACACCGTCGAGGTGTTCCGCCGCAGAGTGATCGGCTCGTTGGGGACGGCCGCGCCCCTGGTGGTCCTCGATCTGTCCAAAGTGACGTTCTTCGGCGTCGCCGGGCTGTACGTCTTGGTCGACGCGCGGTCCGTGCTGACGCAGACCGGGCGCAGGCTGCGCCTGGTCACCGGCACGCGGTGCGTGGACCGGCTGCTGCAGCTGGCCGATGATCTCGGGCACTTCGAGACCAGGACGAGCCTCGCCGACGCCGTCCTGGACGTGGCGTGACGCGCGGCACCAGTCGTTACGATCGGATCATGTTCGCCAACCGGCGCTTGGAGCGCAAGGTCGACGCGTTGCACGTCAAGCTCGATCTGATCATGGCCCAGTTGGGCATCGAGACCCCTGCTGCCGAGGCCGCTGCGGTCGCACGGCCGCTTGCGGTGCCGCATGTCCCGCGGGGCGATGGCATGGTCGAGGTCGACGCACTCCTGAGGCAGGGCAAGAAGATTCACGCGATCAAGCGGTATCGCGAGTTGACGGGGTGCGGGCTCAAAGAGGCCAAGGACGCCGTCGAACGGCGATACCCGTAGTAAGAAGTCCACCGCTTCCAACTGCCTTGCACGCGGCGGTTCGAGTCGGCGGCGGGCGGTCCCGCGACGTGGCAGGACCTCTGCTGCGTTACCGAGCGATGTCTAGCTGTGCGCGCCCTGCACCATCGGGGCGTGCAGATCCAGGGAAAGGCCGGTGTCCGCACCGGTGCGGATGTCCTCTGAGGAGCCATCCGGCAAGGGGCCGTGCCCGGTCGGGTCGGGCAGGCTGCGCACCTGCTCGGTGGCGTAGCTGATGGCACGTCCGTATCGCGCGCTGGCGGCGTCGTGGATGAGCAGCGCGACGCCGATCATCACCGGGGCGACCCCGTGCACGGCGGCGTCGAACCATCGCCCGGCACTCACGTACGGGTAGGTGTTCAATCCCACGGTGAGCGCGAGCAAGGCGATCTCGGCGGCCGCCACTTGGCTGCGGTTGTCCAGCACGCCCCACTCGGTGACTTTGTTCGTGCCGATCATGATGATGATCAGTGACACGCTGATCATCGCTTCGAGTAGGTAGCTGAACCAGTACAGCGGATCGGTGGGTCCGCCCGGCGCGATGTTGTGCTGGACGTTGACCGCCGACCACAGCATCCCGGCGGCCACCACGCCCGCCAGCGCGCCGAGCGACCAGGAGCGGTGCCGGTACAGCGACGCCAGCCTGGCATGCGGGCTGGACGCGCGGCGCTGCGCGGCGATGGCCTTGCGTGCCAGCAGCAGATCTCTGATCTCGGCCTTCTCGATCGCCTCCGCGGTGTGCCGCGCCCGGTCGGAGGCGGAGGCGGACGCCTCGGCCTGCTTCCAGCGCTGATCGCGATCCTGGGTCCGGATGCGTTCGGCCAGTTCGCGTTCCGCGAACAGTTCCTCCTCCGACAGCGCGCCGGTCAGTGCCGGGTCGAACTGGTAGGCGAGACGGCCGCGAGCCTTCTCGACTCGTCTCGCCAGCCGCGCGACGTCGTCGTCGGAGGTCTGTTCGTCGAGCATGCGGCTCCAAACGGTTGAACGGAGGGGAACTCGAGAAACCGAAGACGTCGGCACGGCCCGCCGAGCGGCGAAATTCGCCACGGCAGTTCGCCGACCGCGATACGGCCAGGCGACGTCAACACCCCCTATTCTTAGTGCATTTCGGGCCGTAGCGACAGTCCGGAGCGGAGGCGGCGGTGAAAGGCCAGGTCCGGCCCGGACCTCTCCCGCAGCGCCACGGCCGTTTCACGCCCAGGGCACCCGGCACGAATCGGTGCTGAAGCCCTGCGCAGTGATCCCGAGCGCCGAATTGAACCGCGCGCGCGAGTTTTCCAGTGCGATGTGGTAGCTGAGCTCCACGACGCCGGCGCGACCGAAGCGTCGCTCCAGGTCGGCGACCTGTTCGTCGGTGACCGCGGTCGGCGTGGCCGTCATCGCGTCGGCGTAGGCGATGGCGGCGCGCTCGTCCTCGGAGTAGAGCGGCGAGGTCGCGTAGTCGGCGATGTGCTCGAGCCGTGCGACGTCCAGTTCGCCCAGGCGCATGAGCATGGCGCCGAAGTCGACGCACCAGGAACAGCCGATGGTCCACGCCGTGCGATAGACCGCGATCTCGCGGATGACGGCGGGCAGGGCGGTGCTGGCCTTGTCGACCATGGTCTCGTGGATAGCGCCGGCCCGCAGCAGTCCCGGATGGTTGGCGGTGACGGCGAAGGGCTCCGGCACTTCCCGGAAGCGGCGCTTGGCCAGCCGGTAGAGCAGCTTGGTCGTCGGTCCGGCCTGCTGCGGGGTGACGGCGGCGATACGGGTGGCGCCCATGTCGATCTCCTTCGATCAGCGGATCTGGTTCCTACTTCTCGGACGAGAGACCGTGCGGGAATGTGATGGGGCCGCGATGTGACGTGGCGCACCCGGCCGCCGTGCGCGTTACTCGGGCTCGACCCGCATGTCCTCCTGGCTCCAGTAGGCGCGCATCCCGGTGATCCGGCCTTCCTCGTCGAACTCCATCACGTCGATCGGCGACAGGACGAAGCGCTGTCCGCCGACCCTGGTGACGATGGTGAACGGGAACGCGGCCTGATTGCCCGCGATCCTGACATCCTCGGGCCGCAGCTCGGTCTCCCGATCCAGTGCGGCGATCACCTCGTAGAACTCGCGGATGGCGGCGTGACCCCGCTTGGGTGGGGTGCCGACCGGGTCCTCCACGACCGCGTCGGACGCGTACAGCTCGACGATGTCCTCGGTCGGGCCCGAGCCCACCAGCTTGACGTACTGCTCGACCACGTCGCGGATCTGCTTGGCCATCGAGTCTCCTCCAAAGTGAAACGTGTTCTAATTCTTAGCCTAGCAAGGTCGCGCGCCCGATTCGATCCCCTCCGCCTCGTCCAGCACGACGATCCGGACTCCGGTGGCCAGCAGCGTGGTGGCCGACAGCCCGAACAGGGTGCGAAAGGCATCGCTGAAGTGGGACGGGCTGGCGAACCCCGCCTGGACCGACGCCACGGTGAGGTTCGCGCCCTCGGCGACCGCGCGTGCGGCGCCGAGCATCCTGGCCCAGAGCCGGTACCGCCGGAAGGAGGTTCCCGCTTGTGCGGCGAACAGGTGCAGGAAGCGCGACTCCGACAAGTGCGCGGCCGCGGCGAACCGGTCGGCGGGGATATCCCGTGCCGGATGGGCCAGCAGGGCCGCCATCGCCTCCGCCACGCGGTCGTCCGGCGCGGGGACCGGCGCCGTTCCGGCGAGCCCGGCCAACGCGCACGGATCGGGACGCGGTTGCGTCGCTGCGGCGGCCAGTGCGGCCTCCGCCCGGTGGTCCAGTCCGAATTCGTTGTGCCACCGCGTCATCCGCTCCCGGCATGCCCGGGCGCCGCGCGAGGCGGGATCCAGATAGCAGAACAGCATCTGGTCGCCGCCCGCGACCAGCCGGTGCACCCGGCGCGGCGGAATCAGCGCGCTGCGCAGGACGTGCGTACCGTCGCCGGTCTCGAGCGAGAACGGAGCGTCCAGCCCTACGGCGAGGCAGTCGACCGCGGTCGAATGCGCGTTCAGACGCAGCGACGGCCCGCGATAGATCGCCTGCCCGGCCCACAGCCACAGAACCGCGGACGAGGGCGTGCCCGGCGGAGTGCTCGGCGCCATGCCGCCATGCTGTCACGGCTGTGCGCGGCGTGCTGTCATTCTGTCGTCGCGGGATCGGGCGCCGTCCGGAGTGATCGACCGGATCCGGGCTCGGGGGATCGCCGTTGATCCCCCTGGTTCGCCGTTGAACCATGACCCGCGTTGGATGTGTGCTGATTCTGTCGGGAATCGCGCGCCCCGCGTTACCGCTGTTCGTTTCGTCCTTTTCGCCCGCCGGCGGTCGGCCGTGCACCGCTTCCGACGGCGTGGACCAGGGAGATTCCTCGCTATTTCCGCTGCTCGCGCCCCGGTGTGTCGAGCTTGCGCACCCGGTGCCGTGCTGTTTACTCGGTCCGGTCAACCAGACGTTCGAGTGACGAGTGGAAGCGGAGGAGACATGGCACTGCCTACCATGACCGCAGAGCAGCGTACCGAGGCCTTGGCCAAGGCGGCTGCGGTCCGCAAGGCACGCTCCGAACTGATCGGCAAGGTGAAGGCGGGCAAGGTCTCGGTCGCGGACCTGCTGAAGAAGGCCGACTCCGACGAGCTGGTCAAGAAGACCAAGGTGGCCGCGGTGATCAAGGCACTGCCCGGTGTCGGGCCGGTGAAGGCCGCCAAGCTGATGGACCAGGCGGAGATCCCGGAGGACCGCCGCATCGGTGGTTTGGGCGCGCGCCAGCGCGCGGCACTGCTGGAAGCGCTGAAGGACTGACGGGCGGGGAATTCGGCGCACGCGGCGTCATCCGCGGAGGCACCGGATCACGCCCGTGGTGATCTCCCACGGGCGTCCCGGGCTCGCTGGTCGGCGGAGGCGCGTGCACGGCGGCGCGGGAAACGCAGGGTGACCGGCTGCGGATCCGACAGGGGCAGGTCGCCGCGTGGCGGTAGGAAGACGCAGACCGCTCCACCGGCCACGAGCAGGAATGCCGCGATCAAGCTGGCGGTGAGGCTCGCCGCGCCGAGTCCGGCGGGCCGGTGCAGGACGTGGTACAGGAAATGGGGGACACCGAAGGTCAGCCAGCCGACACCCGCGAGGCGGGCCGCCGTGGTCCGGTCGACCACCAGCGCGGCGACCGTCACCGCGGTCAGCGCCAGGAAGAAGGATCCGACGTCGGCCGCCAGATGGTGGTTGTACGGGCCGTCGGCTGCCACCCACCGGACGCCGAACCCCGGAAAACTGGTGTACCAGGACTGCGGCGCGAGGGTGGCCCAGAGCCCGATGATCGCCCCTTGCACCGCCAGTACGGCCAGCACGATCCGCGTGAGCAGCAGGCGGCGGTGCTGCTGGAACCGCATTCGTACCCGCAGGCCCTCGGAGTTACCCTCCACCGAGATCCGCATCGGCCGCTCCGTTCTCGCCGAACCCGTTTCGGCTCCGTGCAGTCACGGTAAAACGGGCGTCCGGCGCGGGCAATAGTGAGTCAGGCCAACATGGAGCCGGCTTCCGGATCGCTGTTGATCCGATCGGGGGCGCTGTAGACGTTCATGGTGTCGCCACGGAGGAATCCGACCAGGGTGAGGCCGGCCTCGGCGGCGAGGTCGACCGCCAGCGAGCTGGGCGCCGAGACCGCGCCGAGCATCGGAATCCCGGCCATGACGGCCTTCTGCACCAGTTCGAACGATGCGCGCCCGCTGACGATCAGCACGAGATCGTGGGCGGGAATGCGGGTTTCGCGCAGCGCCCAGCCGATCACCTTGTCGACGGCGTTGTGCCTGCCGATGTCCTCCCGCACGGCCAGCGGTCGGCCTCCGGGGGTGAACAGGCCCGCGGCGTGCAGGCCGCCGGTGGCGTCGAAGACGGACTGACGGTCGCGCAACCGGTCCGGCATGGTGGTCAGGACGCGGGTGTCCACCGCGGGGCCGCCGGGTGGCAGGGGGAACCGGGTGCGGGTGCGGACCTCGTCCAGAGCGGTCTTGCCGCACAGCCCGCAGGCTCCGGTGGTGAGAAAGGAACGGGTCCGCACCGGGACGGGGGTCCGCAGGGTGACGTCGAGGACGTTGTAGGTATTGCGGCCCTGGTCGTCGGTGCCCGCGCAGTAACGCGCCGCCACGATGTCCTCGGCGGAGCCGATGATGCCTTCGCTCAGCAGGAATCCGTGCACCAGATCGATGTCGGTGCCGGGGGTGCGCATGGTGACCGTCAGCGACTGCCCGCCGACGCGGATTTCCAGCGGCTCCTCGACGGCGAGGGTGTCCGGGCGGTGGATGTCCGCGCCGGGAGTGATCCTGCGCATCCGGCGGCGCGCGGTGACGCGACTCATGCGCTGTGCCTCTCGCCCTGCGTGGTTACGCTGCGCTGCCGCCTCCGGGGCTGACCGCTCATGCTGTGTCCGATTTCGGCATGAGCGGGGCCTTGCGTGGTTACGCTGCGCTGCCGCCTGCGGGCCTGACCGCTCATGCCGGTGCAGCCTCGAGACGGATGGTGACCGCCTTGGAGGCCGGTGTGTTCGAGCGTTTCGCGACGTGATCCAGCGGCACGAGGGGATTGGTTTCGGGATAATAGGCGGCGGCATTGCCGCGCGGGGTGGGGTAGGAGACCAGGCGGAAGCCCTCGACGCGGCGTTCGGTGCCATCGGTCCATTCGGAGACGAGATCGACCAGATCGCCGTCGCGGAAGCCGAACGCGGCGATGTCGTCGGGATGGACCAGCACCACTTTGCGGCCGTTGTGGATGCCGCGGTAGCGGTCGTCGAGACCGTAGATGGTGGTGTTGTACTGGTCGTGACTGCGCAGGGTTTGCAGGATCAGCCTGCCCGCGGGGACCGGCAGCCAGCTCAGCTCGTTGACCGCGAAGTTGGCTTTGCCGGTGGCGGTGCGAAATTCGCGGGCGTCGCGGGGCGGGTGGGGAAGCCGGAAGCCGTTGCGGGCGCGCACCTTGGTGTTGTAGTCGGCGCAGCCGGGCACGACGCGAGCGATGGCGCCGCGGATGTGGTCGTAGTCGTGGGCGAAGCGCGCCCACGGGACCGGATGCTCGGGGCCGAGGAGCGCCTGGGCGAGTTCGCAGACGATGGCGACTTCGCTGCGCAGTTGGTCGCTGACCGGCTTCAGCCGTCCGGTGGACAGGTGCACCATCGACATCGAGTCCTCCACCGAGACCTGCTGTTTGCCGCCGTCGGGCGCGAGGTCGAGGTCGGTACGCCCGAGCGTCGGCAAGATGAGCGCGGTGCGGCCGTGCACGACGTGGCTGCGATTGAGTTTGGTGGAGACCTGCACGGTCAGCGCGCAGCCGCGCAGCGCGGCCTCGGTCACGCCGGTGTCCGGAGTCGCGGAGACGAAGTTGCCGCCCATGCCGAAGAAGACCTTCGCGCGTCCGTCGCGCATGGCGCGGATGGCCCCGACGGTGTCGAAGCCGTGCTCGCGCGGGCTGGCGATGCCGAACTCGCGGTCGAGCGCGTCGAGAAAGGTGTGGGGCATCTTCTCCCAGATGCCCATGGTGCGGTCGCCCTGCACGTTGGAGTGCCCGCGCACCGGGCACACCCCCGCCCCGGGTTTGCCGATCATGCCGCGCAAGAGCAGCAGGTTGGTGACCTCCTCGATGGTGGCCACCGCATGCGCCTGCTGGGTCAGGCCCATCGCCCAGCACACGATGATATTGCTCGCGCCCGCGAACACCTCCGCGGTGTGCTCGAGCTCGGCTCGGCGCAAACCGGTGGCCGCTTCGACGGTGGCGAGATCGACCCCGCGCACGTGCTTTTCGTACTCCGCGTAGCCGGCGCAGTGGGCGTCGACGAACGCCCGGTCGACCACCGTGCCCGGCGAGCGATCCTCGGCTTCCAGCAGCAGCCGGCCCAGCGCTTGGAACAGGGCCATATCCCCGCCGAGGCGGATCTGCAGGAAATCGTCGGCAATCGGCACACCGGTGGTGACGCCTTTGACCGTCTGCGGATCCCGGAACCCCAGCAGCCCGGTCTCCGGGAGCGGGTTGATCGCGACGACCCGGGCGCCCGCGGCCTTGGCCGCGGCGAGCGCGCTGAGCATCCGTGGGTGGTTGGTGCCCGGGTTCTGTCCCGCGACCACGATCAGGTCGGCCTGGGCGAAGTCGTCGATGGAGACCGAGCCCTTGCCGATTCCGATCGAGCCCGACAGCGCCGTGCCGGAGGACTCGTGACACATGTTGGAGCAGTCCGGCAGGTTGTTGGTGCCGTAGCTGCGCACCAGGAGCTGATAGAGGAACGCGGTCTCGTTACTGGTGCGGCCGGAGGTGTAGAACACCGCCTCGTCGGGCGAGTCCAGGCCGCGCAGGGTCTCCGCGATCAGGTGGTAGGCGTCGTCCCAGGCGATGGGGCGGTAGTGGGTGTCGCCGGGCCGCAGCACCATGGGGTGGGTCAGCCGGCCCTGCTGCCCGAGCCAATAGCCGGACTTCTCACTCAGCTCCGCCACCGGGTGAGCCGCGAAGAATTCCGGAGTCACCGTGCGCAGCGTGGCTTCTTCGGCGACGGCCTTGGCGCCGTTCTCGCAGAACTCGGCGGGCCTGCGATGGCCGGTCGGCTCCGGCCATGCGCAGCCGGGGCAGTCGAAGCCGTGCACTTGATTGACCCGAGCCAAGGTGCGGGCGGTGCGCACGACGCCCATCTCCTCGATCGAGCGTTTCAGCGCCACCGCCACGGCGGTGACGCCCGCGGCCTGCTCTTCGGGCGGGGTCACCGTGAGCTCGGACTCGTCGATGTCACGGCTCGGTCCGTTTCGGTGCATGCCGCCATTGTCCTCTCCGCGCGGTGTGAAGCGGGCGGGGACCGTACGACCGGGCGTCAGCACCGCCCACGGAGGGCCGTGCGGTCGAGAATCCGGCGGTCAGGATCGGCGGCGCGCTGCCGCGATATCGGCCGCGCCCGTGCGCTGCTCGTCGCCGCGATAGGTGAGGACCCGCTCGCTGATGCGGACGCGCCAGCCCGGCGGGAGCTCGGTCGGCGACGTGCTGATCCGGGTCCACTGATCGGTGCCGGGACCGGCGATGAAGGTGCCCGAGGTGGCGGCGGCGTCCCGGACGTACACCTTGCCGCCGTCGACCGACACATACGCGTGGACGCGCGACACGTGGCGGTCGCGCTGGATGACGATCGGCGCGGCGGTGGCGGCGCGCACCGATTCGTCCACCTGCGGGCCGCGCCCGATGACGTAGGCGCGGTTCAACGGGTAGGCCGCGCCGTCCTCGGTGACCAGCGCACCGATCGCCGTGTCGCCGGCCGGGCGCGCGGCTCGCGTCGCACCGTTCTCGGGACCTTTGCGCAGAGCGACCGGTTCGTGCGCGGGCTGCACCTGGGACCAGGCGAGCGGGCGATCGGCGACGGGCCGGGGCGGACGGGGTTTGGCCAGGAGGCGGGCGGACTCGGCCGGCCGGGCGACCGGGGCCGAGTCGGTCGGCCGGGCGACCGGCTTCGGCTGGGCGACGGCGTCGGCGGCGCCGGTCGGTTCGGGCATCGCGGCGAAGCCGGCCGCCGCTGTCGGTTCTGGTTCGCCCCGCGCTGCGGGCTCGGAGGCGCGCGGCTCGACGGTCTTCCCGGCGCGCCGCACCGCGGCGTGCATGACGAAACCGCCGCCGGGGACCACGCCCGCGCGCAGATCCGTGCGGGGGAGGGCGATCGGCGGCGTGTCCGCGTCCGCGCCGATCGTGATGCGGCGCACCGGCTCGCGCACGATCTCGTCCACCCAGGTGAACGCGCGCCCGCCGTCGAGGCGGCGGGTGCCCTCCGCGCCTTGGATCTCGGCGGTCACCGGTCCGCGCAACAGGATCAGCAAGCCGTCGTCGGTCGGCGCGACCACGCCGAACGGCGGCGGTTGTACCGTGCTGCCGAAGATCACCGCGGCCAAGCGTTGCGCCAGGGCGGCGCCGGGGTGCTCGCCTTCGGCCACGGCTTCGATGGTGCCGAGTATCCGGTCGGTGGAGGTCGTTTCGGCTCCGAGGTAGGCGACGACCGCACCGAAGCGAGCGACGAGCCCGTCGCCCGGTGCGACACCCACGGTGGACGGTTTCCTGCGCACCCGCGCCCTCCTTCCCGGCGCACTACCGGCATTCCGAAGCCAGCATAGAGCGTCGGCGACAACCGAACCGGGGTCTGCGAGCGTGGCGAAGCGGAATGCGGGAATCCTCCGGAGCGCCGCCCGGTTCTCCGATCACGCTCGGGCGCGCGCCTTTTCGCGAGCGGTTGCTTTCGCCATCGCCAAGGCTGTGAGCTGCGCGTTGTGGTGTTTTCCGCAGTCGGCGACGGTCATACTCGGAAGCTTCTGTTATGTCCTAAGTCACAATTCGAGGTTCGTGGACACTACTGGCGCTCAGGGTGAATGGTCGGTGGGCCCCGGGCTCCGGACGATCGACGCGGATCCGCATAACTCCCTGCTGGGCCGACGGGTTCGCGCCAGCGAGATCGCAGTGGTCGCGCGGCCCCGATCCGGTGGCGCGTGCAGCACATCCGAGTCGCGGGGCCGGTACGCCCGGGGATGACCCTGCGACGACAACGGGTGCGCCGGAAGTCGCGACGGCGTCTCGGCGAGTCGTTGCGTCACCACGGCCTGATCGGTCCACGGCCGACCCCTGTCTCGCAGTTCCGGATGTTTCGCACCACCGATTTGCGCTGATCACCCGAACGCCGTTCGTCCCTGGTTATGCTCGGCCCATGAGCGCAGCAGCCGTCAGCCGCCGGGCCCGCCCGGCCAAAGCTCCGCTGAGTCGCGAGGTGATCATCGAGACCGGTCTGCGCATCCTGGACCGCGACGGCGCGGCGGCGCTGACCATGCGCCGGGTGGCGCAGGACTTGGACACCGGCGCGGCCTCGCTGTACGTGTACGTCGCCAATCGCGACGACCTGATGACCGCCATGCTCGACCATGTCCTCGGCACCGTCCCGGAGCCGGCCGGGGCGAGTTGGCGGGCGCGGCTCACCGCACTGGCCGACGCCATGGTGGCGGCGATGAGCAGGCACGAAGGGCTGGCGCTCGTCGCGCTCGGCGTGATCCCGAGCAGTCCCAACGCGGTGCGGTTGGTGGAACTGATGCTCGGCGCGCTCGTCGAGGCGGGATTGGACGACCGGACCGCGTCGTGGGCGGTGGACCTGCTCTTTCTGCATATCACCGCCGCGGCGGCGGAGCAGAGCAAGCACGACACCGGCGGCGGCAGCGAACAGGAGTACCTCGCGGCGATCGAGCGGCGCTTCGCCGAACTGCCCGTCGACCGCTATCCGACCGTGGTGGCCATGCGGGAGGCTCTGCTGTCGGGTGACGGCGACGCACGCGCGGCCTGGGCGGTGCAAGTGCTGATCAGCGGCATCCTCGCTACCCCGGCGGAGTGAAATTCGCTGGTATGCGTCAGGTGTGCCGCTGCACAATGGGCGGATGATCCGGCCCGCGACGAGCGAAGACCTACCCGTGCTGCAAGAGATCGAACGTGCGGCGGGTAAGCCGTTCGCGGACGTCGGCATGACGGCGGTAGCCGACGACGAACCGCCTTCGAAGGCGACGTTGCGCGAGTTCCAGCAGGCCGGGCGCGCCTGGGTTTGGAGCGACGCCGACGCGCCGATCGCCTACCTGATCGTGGGCGTGGTCGACGGAAACGCCCATATCGAGCAGGTGTCGGTGCATCCCGACCACGCCCGCCGCCGGATCGGCAAACGCTTGCTCGACCAGGCCGCCCGGTGGGCCGCCACCGCGCAACTGCCCGCGATGACGTTGACCACCTTCACCGAGGTGCCGTGGAACGGCCCGTATTACCAGCGGCTCGGTTTCCGCTACCTGGCGGCGGACGAGGAGACGCCGGGGTTGATCGCCTTGCGTACCGCCGAACGGGCCCACGGCCTCGACCGCTGGCCGCGTGCGTGCATGCGCGCGGACCTGTCCGAGTGGTCGATGGACTGAACCGGCGGTGCGGTCAGGCGAGGGCGCGCGCGGCCGCGGCCGCCGCGGTCGCGCGATCCCCGGCGACCAAGCCGATGCGTGTGCGCCGATCCAGCAGGTCCCCGGCCTCCAGCGCGCCCTCGTGGGACACCGCGAAGGCGAATTCGGCAGCCAGCACGTCCATTCCGGGCGCGACCGGCTCGGCGAGCGCCGGATCGCGCCGCGCCGCGGCCACGACGTCGGCCGCCTCACTGCCGTACCGCTCGATCAGCACGGGTGGGGCATCGATGCGGTCGCGTGCCGCGCCGGAGACCGCGCCTACCAGCGGCAGCCGCCGGGTGCGGCACGGCCCCGCGGCGAGACCACCGTGCGCGACCGCGGCGTCGATCACGTCCTCGGCCATCTTCCGGTACGTGGTGAGCTTGCCGCCGACGATGGTGACGACCCCGGTCGGGGAACGCAGCACCGCGTGCTGCCGGGAGATGTCGGCCGTGCTGTCGTCGGCGGTTTGCAGCAGGGGGCGCAATCCGGCGTAGGAGCCGCGAATGTCGTCGCGCGTCAACGGCTCTCGCAGGGCCGGATTGATGGTGTCGAGCAGGAAATCGATTTCGCTCCCGGTGGGCTCGGGCTCGTCGGGCACCGGGCCGGGCGCGTCCTCGTCGGTCAAGCCCAGGTACACCCGGCCGTGCGCGGCGGGAAAGGCGAACACGAAGCGGCCGATGCTGCCGGGCACGGGGACGGTGAGCGCCGCGCTGAGGCCGCCGAAGGACTCGGCGGAGAACACCAGATGTGTGCCGCGACTCGGGCGCAGCCGGATGCTCGGGTCCACCTGGTCGGCCCAGACGCCGGTGGCGTTCACTACGGTGCGCGGTCGAACCGTGAGCGTCTCGCCGGTGCGGGTGTCGCGCAGGGTCGCCGACTGCCCGGTCACCTCGCGCGCTTCGACGCGGGTCAGGATCCGTGCGCCGTGCGCCGCCGCCGTGCGCGCCAGTGCGACGACCAAGCGCGCGTCGTCGACCAGTTGCCCGTCCCATGCCTGCAGGCCACCACGCAGATCCGCCCGCCGCACGGTCGGTGCGAGCCGCACGGCTTCCGCGGCGGCGACGCGCCGGGACCGGGGCAGCAGCGCGGCGGGCGTGCCCGCGCCGCGCCGCAGTAGATCGCCCGCCACGAAACCGGCGCGCACCAGAGCGGCTTGCGTCGTGCCGACATTCGGCAGCAGCGGCACCAGTTGGGGCAGCGGGCGCACCAGATGCGGCGCCGTGGTGCGCAGCAGGATGCCGCGTTCCACCGCGCTCTCGTGGGCGATGCCCACCCTGCCGCCCGCCAGGTACCGCAAGCCGCCGTGCACCAGTTTGGAACTCCAGCGGCTGGTGCCGAACGCCAGGTCGTGGCGTTCCACCAGCACGGTCCGCAGTCCGCGGGCGGCGGCGTCCAGCGCGGCTCCCGCGCCGGTGACGCCACCGCCGATCACCAAGACGTCGATCTCGGCGCCGTCGCCGAGCCGCGACAGATCCGCGGCGCGGCGCGCGGCGTTCAGCGCGGAGTCTGCGGTACGCACCGGTTCAGTGCTCATCACAATGCCTTTCGGATCCAGCGGGAACGGCCGGAGGGGGTACCCCCTCACGACTGCGCTCGGGCGGCGTCTTCGGCTGTGTCGTGGGCGCGATCGTCCAAGTAGCCGTCGATCGCGCGACGGAGTTCGGCGTCGAGGTGCTCGCCCGCCAGCAGCGGCGCGACGGTGCCCGCCGACTGGACCGCGGACTGGGCGATCAGCAGCAGCATCGTGGCCATTCGCTCCGGATCGCCCGCGCGGATGGAGCCGTCTCGCTGGCCGTCTCGGATGCCCGCCGCGAACAGCTCGATCAACGCGCGCTGGTTGCGCCCGAGCCTGCCGAAGACGTAGGTGAGCATCAGGTCGGTGTCGGTGCGGAAGATCTTGCCGAACAAGGGATTCGTCCGCACCGTCGCCGCTCCGGCGACCACGCCCTCGACCAGCCTGGTGCGTGCGCTGCCCGCCGACGGCATGGTCGCCGCCACGATCCCGCGCAGCTCGCGAACCAGCAACTCCGCGACCAGCGCGCCGGTGTCCGGCCAGCGCCGGTAGACCGTCGGCCTGCTGACGCCCGCCCGCCGCGCCACCTCGGTGAGCGTGGTGCGGCGTACGCCGAACTCCTCCACGCAGGCGCGGGCGGCGTCCAGGATCGCCGAGTCGGTCGCCGAGAGGTGCTCGGCGGAGGTGTCGGGAGCGGTCAAAGCGTCACCACCGGGGTCGAGCGGCCGGCGGCGAGGCGTCGGCCAGGGAGGATTTATCCAGATGATCGTTACTGCTTGACAGTATATGTCAAACTGTAACGCATGGTGGACACGCGGCAGCACACCGATGGCGATCCGGCCCCGTCGGCGACGACCGGTCCGGGCGACTCGGCGGGTATGGTCTGGGATGCCTGGGGCATCGCGGCTGGTCACCAGCCGCTTTCGGAACGGATCCGTGGTCTGCTGACGCAGGTGTTCGGGGTCTCCGGCAACCTGGTGGCGCGCCGCGACGAGGGCGACGTGCCACTGCGCGAATCGGCGCTGACGCCCGAGCGGCGAGCCGGGCTGGTCGAGGTGGTCGGTCCCGGCAACGTGTCGGCCGACCATCGCGATCGGCTGCGGCACGCGGGCGGGAAGAGCACGCCCGATCTGCTGCGTCGCCGGGCCGAGGGGCCGCAGGACGCGCCGGACGCCGTCGTCTTCCCGGCCGATCACGACGAGGTCCTCGCCGTCCTCGCCTACTGCGCGCGGCACGCCGTCGCGGTGGTCCCGTTCGGCGGTGGTACCAGCGTGGTCGGCGGCGTCGATCCCGTACGCGGCCGCTTCGACACCGTGATCGCTCTGGATCTGCGCAGGCTGGCCGGGTTGAGCGAGGTCGATCCGGTCAGCGGCACCGCGACCCTGGGCGCGGGCGTGACCGGTCCGCGCGCGGAGGAACTGCTCGGCGCGCACGGGCTGTCCCTCGGTCACTTCCCGCAGAGTTTCGAGTTCGCCACCCTCGGCGGTTTCGCGGCGACACGGTCGTCCGGCCAGGCCTCGGCGGGCTACGGCCGCTTCGACGACATGGTGCAGCGGCTGAAAATCGCCACCCCCAGCGGCACGCTCGAACTCGGGCGCGCGCCCGCTTCGGCGGCGGGGCCGGACCTGCGCGAGTTGTTCGTCGGGTCGGAGGGCACGCTCGGCGTGATCACCGAGGTCACGCTGCGGGTGCATCCGGTTCCGGAAACCGTCGCCTACCAAGCGTGGGCATTCCCCGATTTCGCGACCGGCGCCGCCGCGTTGCGCGCGGTGGTGCAGGCGGGTGCGGCGCCCACCGTGCTCCGCCTGTCCGACGAGGCGGAGACCGGGATCAATCTCGCCCGCTCCGGCGATATCGGCGGCAACCCCGTGGCCGGGTGCCTGGCCGTCACCACCTACGAGGGCAGTGCGGCGCATGTCGCCGCACGCAGCGCCGAAGCGGCCGCCGTGCTGGCCGCCGCGGGCGGTGCGTCCTTGGGGGAGACACCGGCCCGGGAATGGGAGCACGGTCGTTTCGCCGCCCCGTACCTGCGCGACGCGCTGCTGGACGCGGGCGTGCTCTGCGAGACGTTGGAGACCGCCACCACCTGGTCGAATCTGAGCGCGCTGAAGGCGAAGGTCACCGCGGCGCTGACCGATTCGCTCGGCGCGCAGGGAACTCCGCCCTTGGTCATGTGCCACATCTCGCACACCTATCCGACCGGCGCGTCGCTGTACTTCACCGTCGTCGCCAAGCAACTCGACGACCCGCTGACCCAGTGGCAGGCCGCCAAGCGCGCCGCGGGCGACGCCATCGTCGCCACGGGCGGCACCATCACCCACCACCATGCGGTGGGCACCGATCATCGTCCGTGGGTGCCGGACGAAGTGGGCGATCTAGGCGTGCGCGTGCTGCGCGCGGTGAAGGCCGAACTCGACCCGGCGGGCATCCTGAATCCCGGAAAGCTGGTGCCGTGAACGACTACTCGCCGGTGCGCAAGATCACCGTGGTGACCAATCCGCGGTCCGGGCACGGCAGGGGAGGCGACGCGGCGAGCGTCGCGATCGCCCGCTTCCGCGCGGGCGGTGCGGAGGTCACGCAGGTATGCGCTCCCTCGGCCGCCGAAACAGTTCGGCAGGTGCGGGATTCGATCGCAGGGAGTGCGAGACCCGATGCCGTGGTGTGCGTCGGCGGCGACGGCCTGATCAACGTGACCCTCCCGGCCGTCGCCGAGACCGGGGTGGCGCTCGGCATGATTCCCGCGGGTACCGGCAATGATCTGGCCAGGGAACTCGGCGTGCCGACCGACGATCCGCAAGCCGCCGCCTCGCTCGTGCTGCGCGGGCGGACCAGGACGATCGACCTCGGCCGCATCGAGTCGTCCGACCCACCGATGTGGTTCGCCACGGTGGCGGGCACCGGATTCGACGCGCGGGTCACCCTGCGCGCGAACGAGATGCGCTGGCCGAAGGGCAGACTGCGTTACACCGTCGCCGCGCTGGCCGAGATCTCCGGACGCTTCACCGTGCCCTACCGGGTCGAGCTGGTGGACGCGGTGACCGACGGACTGACCAACCCAGGCGCCGGCTCGGAGTTGGCGACCGAGGCGGTCATGGTCGCGGTCGGCAACACCCGCACCTACGGCGGCGGCATGCTGATCTGCCCGGACGCGTTGATGGACGACGGACTGCTCGACCTGACCGTGGTCGGCGCGTTGTCGCGCGGGGAGATGCTGCGCCTGCTGCCCGCGCTGTCGGCGGGCAAACGGCAGAATCACCCGGAGGTCAAGCAGTTCCGCGCCGCGGCCGTCACGCTCACCGCGGCGGGCGCGCCCGCCACCGCGGACGGCGAGCCGGCGGGCACGCTGCCGATCACGATCCGGGCGGTGCCGGCGGCGTTGACCGTTCTGGTGCCCTGACCGCAGCGGTTCCGGTCAGGCGAACGTCACGCACCGCAGGTTGTTCACGGCCGCGCGGTCGACGATGACCACCGATCGGGACGCGCAGTCTGCCGACCGGCGCTGCGTCGCCACGGTGCGCATCAGTCGCCGCCAGCGCCGCACATGCAGCCGGAAGACCACGTGGTTGATCCGTCGGCCGCGGCTGTGCTGGCCCGCGCGGGCCACCGCCGCGGGCACGTCCAGCATGAGCAGGTGCAGCTCGCGATCTACTGCCCAGCGCGCGATCAGCGCGCGCGCCCATCCGAAGGTGGCGCAGTCGTGGATGACGACCGGGCCGCCTGCCTCCCGCAACGCGGTGCGAATGGCCTGGAAGTGCGCGACGTGCACCAGCGGGCGCCACAGCAGGTAGGGCAGCCACCACAGCCTGGGCCGCAAGCGATTACGCGCCTGCATCGAGTCGAGCACCAGCACCCCGGCGGCACTGCGCGAGGGCGTGGTGGCCGCCGCGTCGGCGCCGAAGAACTTGCGCAGCGCGGTGCTCTTGCCCGCGCCGGGGACGCCCGCGACGACCAGCGCCGCCGCGGCGGGATAGCGGATCTCCGTGATCGTCCGACCGCGCAGATCGTGCAGCGTCTCCGGGACCAGGACCGGCAGCCGGGGTTCGGGGGCGTACGCCTCCAGCGGGGGGTTCACCTCTCCCAGCGTCCGCAGCCGACGCCTGTTCTGCAACCGGGAAAACCCCGGTTTTTCTTGGGGATTCACGGGGAGAGGAACGCCTGGGGTATTCACCCTTTCCAGGGTCCGGAAAATTCACGTTTTGGCAATAATGGACATTTCGGACATGAATGGGTCACGCGCGTTTCCGGCCCGCCGACCGCGCGCGAAGATGCATTCGTTCGCCCTGGGACCCGAAAAGGCTCAGGATTTCCACCGGCCCTCGGCCCGCGCTGCCGAACCAATGCGGTTGGCGGGTGTCGAATTCCGCGGCCTCGCCCGGGCCGAGCACCAGATCGTGCTCGCCGAGCACCAGCCGCAGTCGTCCGGACAGCACATAGAGCCACTCGAAACCCTCGTGCACCTTGGGGTCGGCTTCGCCGCGGTCGGGTGGGATGATGATCTTGAACGCTTGCAGCGGACCCGGCTGCCGGGTCAGGGGAACAATGGTGAGCCCGTTTATCTTTCGCGCCGTCGTGTGGACTCGCGGATCGGCGATCGCGGGCGCGGCCACCAGTTCGTCCAAGGGCACCTGGTGGGCCATGGCGATCGGCAGCAGCAGTTCCAGGCTGGCCTTCCGCTGACCGGACTCGAGCCGCGACAGGGTGCTCTTGGAGATCCCGGTGCTTTCGGCCAGCGCGGTCAGCGTGACGTTGCGACGAGTGCGCAGTGCTTTGAGCCGGGGCCCGATATCGGCGAGGGCTTGGGTGACAGCCGGTGGTGTGGACATGTCACCAGTGCACTGCGTCTTCCCGATTTTGGCAACATTAGTTGCTGAATCGGCGGGGCGGCGCCACGGTATCCATGGAGGTGATCGCGGATGGGCGAGACATATGACGTGGTGATCGTGGGCGGCGGAGCGGCGGGGTTGTCCGGTGCGTTGGTCCTGGCCCGGGCGCGGCGGCGCGTCGCGGTGGTCCGGGGCGGCGCGCCGCGTAACGCGCCTGCCGAGCACATGCACGGATTCCTGTCCCGGGACGGGATGCCTCCGGCGGAACTGCTGGCGAGCGGGGCCGCCGAGGCCGTGAGCTATGGCGCGGAGATGATCGACGACGTCGTCGTCGGCGCCGAGCGCACCGGGCAGGACGACCACACGCTGCGGCTCGGTGGCGGCGAAGCGCTTCGGGCTCGCCGCGTACTGGTGGCCACCGGGCTGCGCGATGAACTGCCGGAGCTGCCCGGAGTGCGCGAACGGTGGGGCCGTGACGTGCTGCACTGCCCGTACTGCCACGGCTACGAGGTCCGGGACCGGCCGATCGGCGTGCTCGGCGGGCCGGAGCCCGGCGCCCTGGCCCGCGCGGTGCACCTGGCGCTGCTGTTGCCCCAGTGGTCGGACGACGTCGTCTTCTTCGCGAACACGATGACCCTGTCCGACGACGACCGCGCCCACTTGGACGCGCGCGGCGTCCGGCTGCTCGAGGGCCGGGTCGCCCGGTTCGTGGTGGACGACCGGCTGCGCGGTGTGGAACTGGCCGACGGGCGGGCGATACCGAGGGCCGCGATGTTCGTCGCGCCGACTTTCCGTGCCAACGACGAAGTGCTGGTCGCGCTCGGCTGCGCGTTCGACGCCGGCGGCTGGGTGGCGACGGACGCCACCGGACGCACCAGCGTGCCGGGTGTGTGGGCCGCGGGCAACGTCAGCAATCCGGCAGCTCAGGTCATCTCCGCCGCGGGCGCGGGCTCGGCCGCCGCGATCGCGATCAACGGCGACTTGGTGGCAGCCGAGGTCGCCGTGTTCGTCCGTTGAGAGGCAAATCCGGGTCCGAAATGCCGGAAGCTGAGAATTGCTTATGGATTCCGAGCTCGGTCTCTGATCGCCGGTAAGCTACTGACATGGGCGGAGTCTTCGGTGTCCCTCATCCACCGAAGACTCCGCCTCTTTTTGTCTTCATCGCGAAATAGCGTACGCGTCGGTGCCCGGCGGGCGGGTATTCCTCGCGATTCCCGCGCGGTGTCGGCCCGCGGATCCGCCGACCGCAGGCGACCGGGGTCGACCAACCCGAGGTGGGCGGATCGGCGGGCTCTAGAATCGCGGGGTGACCAGCGCAGCCCCTGACAACACGCGTAATCGTGCCGATGCCCTCCCCAAGAGCTGGACTCCCGGCGAGGTGGAGGCCGAGATGTACGAGCGCTGGGTAGCCGCGGGCTATTTCACCGCCGATCCGGGCAGCGGCAAGCCGGCCTATTCGATCGTGCTGCCGCCGCCCAACGTCACCGGCACGCTGCACATGGGCCACGCGCTCGACCACACCTTGATGGACACGCTCTCGCGCCGCAAGCGCATGCAGGGCTACGAGGTGCTCTGGCTGCCCGGCATGGACCACGCGGGTATCGCCACCCAGACCGTGGTGGAGAAGCAGCTGGCGGTGGACGGCAAGACGAAGGAAGACTTCGGCCGCGAACTGTTCGTGCAGAAGGTGTGGGACTGGAAGCGGGAATCCGGCGGCGCCATCCAATGGCAGATGCGCGCGCTCGGCGACGGTGTCGACTGGAGCCGGGACCGCTTCACCATGGACGAGGGTCTGTCGCGCGCCGTGCAGACCATGTTCAAGCGACTCTACGACGCGGGCCTGATCTACCGCGCCGAGCGGCTGGTGAACTGGTCGCCGGAGCTGCGCACCGCGATCTCCGACATCGAGGTGAAGTACGAGGACGTGGAAGGCGAGCTGGTCTCGCTGCGCTACGGCTCGCTCGCCGACGACGAACCGCACGTCGTGGTCGCCACCACCCGGGTGGAGACCATGCTCGGCGACACGGCCGTGGCGGTGCATCCGGAGGACCCGCGTTACCGGGCCTTGATCGGCACCACTCTGGAGCATCCGATCACCGGGCGGCAGATCCCGATCATCGCCGACGACTACGTCGATCCCGAATTCGGCTCGGGCGCGGTGAAGATCACTCCGGCCCACGACCCCAACGACTTCGAGATGGGTCTGCGGCACGGGCTGCCGATGCCGACCATCATGGACGAGCGTGGCCGGATCACCGGCACCGGAACCGAATTCGACGGCATGGACCGTTTCGAGGCGCGCGTCAAGGTGCGCGAGCGGCTCGCGCGCGAGGGCAGGGTGGTCGCCGAGAAGCGTCCCTACCTGCACAGTGTCGGGCACTCCGAGCGCACCGGCGAGCCGATCGAGCCGCGGCTGTCCATGCAGTGGTGGGTGAAGGTCGAGTCGCTGGCCGAGGCCGCCGGTGACGCCGTCCGCAACGGCGACACCGTGATCCACCCCAAGAGCCAGGAGCCGCGCTGGTTCGGCTGGGTCGACGACATGCACGACTGGTGCATCTCGCGCCAGCTGTGGTGGGGCCACCGCATCCCGATCTGGTACGGACCCGAGGGTGAAGTGGTGTGCGTCGGGCCCGACGAGCAGGCGCCCGAAGGCTGGGTGCAGGACCCGGATGTGCTGGACACCTGGTTCTCCTCCGGCCTGTGGCCGTTCTCCACGATGGGCTGGCCGCACGCCACCGCCGAACTCGAGAAGTTCTATCCCACCAGCGTGCTCGTCACCGGCTACGACATCCTGTTCTTCTGGGTGGCGCGGATGATGATGTTCGGCACCTACGTCGCCGAGGACGCCGCGCTGACCGCAGGCAAGGGCGGCGAGCGCCAGGTGCCGTTCAAGGACGTCTTCCTGCACGGCCTGATCCGTGACCAGTTCGGCAAGAAGATGTCCAAGTCGCGCGGCAACGGCATCGACCCGCTGGATTGGATCAACGCCTTCGGCTCCGACGCCACCCGGTTCACCCTCGCGCGCGGCGCGCAGCCGGGCGGCGACCTCTCGGTCGGCGAGCCGCACGTGCTCGCCGCACGCAGCTTCGTGACCAAGCTGTTCAACGCGACCAAATTCGCGCTGATGAACGGCGCGCGGGTGGGCGACCTGCCCGACCGCGCGCAGCTCACCGACGCCGACCGATGGATCCTGGACCGGCTGGACGCGGTGCGCGCCGAAGCCGACGCCGCGTTCGACGCCTACGAGTTCGGCAAGGCCTGCGAGGCCCTCTACCACTTCGCCTGGGACGAGCTGTGCGACTGGTACCTGGAACTGGCCAAGGTGCAGTTCGCCGCCGACGGCGCGCGCGCCGAGGCGACCCAGCTCGTGCTCGGCTCCGTGCTCGACGCCGTGCTGCGCCTGCTGCATCCGGTCATCCCGTTCGTCACCGAGACGTTGTGGCAGGCGCTGACCGGCGGCGAGTCGGTGGTGGTCGCGCCGTGGCCGCAGGCATCCGGTGTGCCCGCGGATCAGGAAGGCGCGCAACGTATCTCCGATACGCAGCGGTTGATCACGGAGATCCGGCGGTTCCGCAGCGACCAAGGCCTGGCGGACAAGCAGAAGGTCGCGGCCAAGCTGATCGGCCTGGACGCGGCCGGCCTCGGCGAGCAGGCGGCGTCGGTGGCGAACCTGGCGCGGCTCACCGAGCCCGGGCCCGAGTTCGCCGCCACCGCGTCGGTGGAGGTCCGCCTGAGCGCCGGAACGGTCACCGTGGAGCTGGACACCTCGGGCGCGGTCGACCTGGACGCGGAACGCCGCAGGCTGGAGAAGGACCTCGCCGCCGCGCAGAAGGAGCTCCAGGGCACCGCCGCCAAGCTCGGCAACGAGGCGTTCCTGGCCAAGGCGCCCGAGCACGTGGTCGACAAGATCCGGGGCAGGCAGCAGATCGCCTCCGACGAGGTGGCGCGGATCGGGGCGCGACTGGCGGAGTTGAGCGGCAAGTGAACCACGAGCCGGAACCGCAATACGGCGACGACGAGAGCCGTGGCGGCGGTGCGCGGCTCGGCTCCGGTCCCTCTCCGGTGGAGCTGGCCGAGATGGCGCTGGTCGAGGCGGAACTCGACCGGCGCTGGCCGGAGACCAAGATCGAGCCCTCGCTCACCCGGATCGCCACGCTGATGGATCTGCTGGGCTCACCACAGCACAGCTACCCGGCGATCCACATCGCGGGCACCAACGGCAAGACCTCGGTGACCAGGATGATCGACGCCCTGCTCACCGCGCTGCATCGGCGCACCGGCCGGATCACCAGTCCGCATCTGCAACTGGCCACCGAGCGGATCAGTATCGACAACGCGCCGATCACGCCCGCGCGGTACGTGGAGATCTACCGCGAGCTGCTGCCGTACGTCGAAATGATCGACAAGCAGTCGGCGGCCGCGGGCGGTCCCGCGATGAGCAAGTTCGAGGTGCTCACCGGCATGGCGTTCGCCGCCTTCGCCGAGGCGCCGGTCGACGTGGCCGTCGTCGAGACGGGATTGGGCGGCACCTGGGACGCCACGAACGTCGTGGACGGCCAGGTCGCGGTGATCACGCCGATCGGCTTGGATCACACCGAATACCTCGGCCCGGATCTCGCCTCGATCGCGGGCGAGAAGGCCGGGATCATCAAACGCGCCCCGGAGGGCCTGGTCCCGCGCGACAACGTAGCGGTGATCGCGCAGCAGGAACCGGAGGCGATGGAGGTGCTGCTGCGCCGCGCCGTCGAGATGGACGCCGCGGTCGCGCGCGAGGGCTCGGAGTTCCGCGTGCTCGCCCGGCAGATCGCGGTGGGCGGGCAGCAACTCGAGTTGCAGGGCCTCGGCGGGGTGTACGACGAGATCTTCCTGCCGTTGCACGGCGAGCACCAAGCGCGCAACGCGGTGCTCGCGCTCGCGGCGGTGGAGGCGTTCTTCGGCGCGGGCGCGCAGCGCAAGCTCGACGTGGACGCCGTGCGCGCCGGTTTCGCGAGCGTCACCAGCCCCGGACGGCTGGAGCGGATGCGCAGCGCGCCCACCATCTTCATCGACGCCGCGCACAACCCGGCCGGTGCGCAGGCGCTGGCCGCGACGCTGACCGACGAGTTCGACTTCCGCAAACTGGTGGGAGTGGTCGCGGTGCTCGGTGACAAGGACGCCGACGGCATCCTCACCGCGCTGGAGCCGGTGCTGGACGAGATCGTCGTCACCAGCAACGGTTCGCCCCGCGCGCTGGACGTGGAGACGCTCGCCGACCTCGCCGTCCAGCGGTTCGGTGACGAGCGCGTGGTCTCCGCCGCCACCCTTCCCGACGCGCTGGAGACCGCGATCGCGATCGCCGAAGAGGTGGGCGAAGCGGGCGAGATGGTCTCCGGCGCCGGCGTGATCGTGACGGGGTCGGTGGTCACGGCGGGCGCGGCCCGCGCGCTGTTCGGAAAGGACCCGGCGTGAGCGCCGGATGCGCGGACGGCGGCCTATCCGGCCACGGCGGGCCCGTGGCCGGCGAGAACCACCGCAGGAACGCCGGACGCTTCGTGAGCCCGGTGGACGCCGAGGAGGGCGCAGCATGAGCGAACCGGCCGACCGAGACGAGCAGGCGGTGCCCGCCCCCGCGACCGACCCGTGGAAGGGCTTCCGCGGGGTGATGGCGGGGACGCTGGTGCTCGAGGCGATCGTGGTGCTGCTGGCCCTGCCGGTGGTGGCGGATGTCGGGGGCGGGGTGACCTGGTTGTCGGGCACCTATCTCGTGGTTCTCGCGGTGGTGATGTTCCTCGGGGCCGGGGTGCAGCGGCGGTCCTGGGCATTGCCGTTCAATCTCGCCCTGCAAGTGCTCGTCCTGCTCGGCGCGTTCATCCATCTGTCCATCGGTGTGATCGGTGTGGTGTTCGGCGTGGTCTGGGGCTTCATCCTGGTGCTGCGCGCAGATGTGCGCGGCCGGATGGAGAAGGGCCTGCTGCCCAGCCAGCGCATCCAGCGGTCGTAGCCGCAAGGCGGCAGGCGAGGACGCTGCCGGTGTGTTGCCGAGGGGGCGGCGGCGCCGCGCCGCCGATCAGCCGGACCGCTGCTGCGCTGCCCGAAAGTGTGCCGGATAGGCTGTTCGCCGTGACTGAGCAGACGTTGGTACTCATCAAGCCGGACGGTGTGGCCCGTGGCCTTGTCGGCGAGGTGCTGGCACGAATCGAGCGCAAGGGCCTGAAGATCGTCGCCCTCGAACTGAAGCACGTGTCGGAGGAACTGGCCGAGGGCCACTACGCCGAGCACGCCGAGAAGCCGTTCTTCGGGTCCCTGATCGAGTTCATCACCTCGGGCCCGGTCGTCGCGGCCATCCTGGAGGGCCCCCGCGCCATCGCCGCGTTCCGCCAGATCGCCGGCGGCACCGATCCGGTGGAGAAGGCCGTGCCGGGCAGCATTCGCGGAGACTTCGCTCTGGAGACCCAGGAGAACCTGGTCCACGGCTCGGATTCGCCCGAATCGGCCAAGCGGGAGATCGCGCTCTGGTTCCCCGAGCGGCCCGCCTGACCACGTCTCGATCGTCGTGCCCGCGCCGCCGCGACACCGGTGTTCGCGCCGCGGGCCGGGCCGAGTCGAGCGCCGATGGCGAACGCCCGGCGCGGGGTGTGGGATACTGGCATCGGCTGCTTTCGATGCCGACTGTTCGTGCAGGTGCGCGAACGAGACGTGACGAGCGCAGCCGGATGACACCACGGCTCGATGCCGATCATCGCTGCCATGGACAAAAGGCCTGGTCACCGGGTCGGCTGTCCGTGTAGGCACGCTGGATGAGCGCTCGAACCGCGGAGTTCAGCCATACAGCCAGGCGCCGCGTGACCAGTTAGCCCGAACGACGAACAACCGAGGAGATAACCGGGCACGCGGGGCGAGACCACTTGATCTCGTGCCCACCGGGTGCGAGTCGAACGGACAGCGCCCCCGCGTCGGCCGCGTCACTCCCGCCGGGAGGGACGCGCCCGGGGGCCCGAGGAGACTTCGTGGCCGATCAAGAGCCGCTGGATACAACATCACAGGATGCCGAACAATTGCCGGAGCGAATCCGAGTTCACGCACTCGCCAAGCTGCTGGGGGTAACCAGCAAGCGCGTCCTGGCCAAGCTGACCGAGATGGGGGCGGACGCGCGTAGCGCGCAGTCGAACGTCGACCGGGCCGTCGCGGAGTCGGTGCGCGACGCGTTGGTGACGGTCGAGGCCGACGCCGCCGAACAGCCCGTCGTGGAGCAGGCCGAGCGCCCCGCACCGGCGCAGGCCGCCGAGCCCGCGGCCGCTCCGGCCGAACCGCAGCGCGAAGCCAAGGCCGACGCTTCCTTCACCGGTGCGGGCGTCATCTTCTCCGCGCCGGACGTGTCGAGCCCCTCGCAGCCGTCCACCGGCGCGACGGGGCACCACACGCAGCTGTTCACGCACTTGGAGCGACCAGAGGCCGAGCCGGGGGCCCCGGCGGTGTTCGAGTCCGCCGCCGTCGTGCAGGCGCCGCTGTTCCTTCCGCCGGACGCCGCGGCCGCCGAGCAGGCGCGCAGACAGCGGCGCGCCGAGCGAGAAGCCCGGCACACCGAGCAGCAGGCGCCCGAGCCCGACGAGGACGAGACCGAGGTCACCGAGGACGAGCGCGAGTCCGCCGACCAGCAGGGCGACGCCGACGGCCAGCCCCGGCGCAGGCGCCGTGGCCGCCGGGGGCGTGGCCGTGGCCGGGGTGAGCAGCAGTCCGAGGGCGAGGACGCCGACGACGAGACCGAGACCGAGACCGACACCGAGACCGTGGACGAGCCGGCCACCGCGGCTACCGAGCCCGCGGAGGCGGAGTCCGTGGAGACCGGCGAGGGCGAGGACGAGGACGGCGTGCCGGAAGGCTCGAGCCGTCGCCGCCGTCGCCGTCGCCGTCGCAAGGTGGCCGGTGACTCCGGCGAGAACGAGGCCGCCGACGACGATCCGCCGAACACGGTCGTGCACGAGCGCGAGCCGCGCAACAAGGCCCGCAGCCGCGCCGCGTCCGACGAGGTCCAGGGCATCACCGGCTCCACCAGGCTGGAAGCCAAGCGGCAGCGCCGTCGCGACGGACGCGAGGCAGGCCGCCGCCGTCCGCCGATCCTCACCGAGTCGGAGTTCCTGGCCCGGCGAGAGGCCGTGGACCGCGTGATGGTCGTGCGCGAGAAGTCCTTCCCGGACCACCCCACCGCGACGCAGGTGGCCGTGCTCGAGGACAGCGTGCTGGTCGAGCACTTCGTGACCAGCACCGGCTCCGCGTCCATGGTGGGCAACGTCTACCTGGGCAAGGTGCAGAACGTGCTGCCCAGCATGGAAGCGGCGTTCGTCGACATCGGCCGCGGCCGCAACGGCGTGCTCTACGCCGGTGAGGTCAACTGGGAGGCCGCCGGTCTGGGCGGCAGAGAGCGCAAGATCGAGCAGGCGCTCAAGCCCGGCGACCAGGTGCTGGTCCAGGTGAGCAAGGACCCGGTCGGCCACAAGGGCGCGCGGTTGACCACGCAGATCAGCCTGGCCGGTCGGTTCCTGGTGTACGTGCCAGGCGGCACCTCCACCGGCATCAGCCGCAAGCTGCCCGACACCGAGCGCAAGCGGCTGAAGGAGATCCTGCGCGACATCGTGCCCGCCGACGCCGGTGTGATCATCCGCACCGCTTCCGAAGGCGTCAGCGAGACCGAGCTGGCCCGCGACGTGGAGCGGCTGCAGGCCACCTGGCGCACGATCCAGGAGCAGACCGGCAAGGACAACAACGCGCCCAAGACGCTCTACGAAGAGCCGGACCTGCTGGTCAAGGTCATCCGCGACCTGTTCAACGAGGACTTCTCCAAGCTGGTCATCGAGGGTGACCGGGCCTGGAGCACGGTCGAGAAGTACATCGGCACCGTCGCGCCGGACCTGCTCGCCCGGGTCGACCGGCACGAGAACAACGGCGTCGACGTGTTCGAGACATACCGGATCGACGAGCAACTGGCCAAGGCGCTGGATCGCAAGGTGTGGCTGCCCTCGGGCGGCACCCTGGTGATCGACCGCACCGAGGCCATGACGGTGATCGACGTGAACACCGGCAAGTTCACCGGTTCCGGCGGCAGCAATCTGGAAGAGACGGTCACCAGGAACAACCTGGAGGCGGCCGAGGAGATCGTGCGCCAGATGCGGCTGCGCGACATCGGCGGCATGATCGTCGTCGACTTCATCGACATGGTGCTCGAGTCCAATCGCGATCTGGTGCTGCGCCGCCTGACCGAGGCGCTGGGCCGGGACCGCACCCGCCACCAGGTCTCCGAGGTCACCTCGCTGGGGCTGGTCCAGATGACCCGCAAGAAGCTCGGCACCGGCTTGGTCGAGGCGTTCTCCACCACCTGCGAGCACTGCCACGGCCGCGGCATCCTCGTGCACACCTACCCGGTGGAGCCCGGTTCCGGCGAAGAGACCGCAGGGCGCACCCGCGAGAGCGGTTCGCGCAGGCGGCGGGGCCGGGACAAAGGTGCGCCCGCGCCCGCCCAGCCGGCGAACGGATCCGGTCCCGCGCCCGAGCACCCCGAGGAAGAGGCGGCGGTCAAGCGGGCGCATCCGGTGGCGCTGGCGATGGCGGCGCACCAGTCCGAGGAGCCCGAAGCCGAGGACGCCGTCGAGCCGCAGGTCGCGGCCGCCGACGAATCCGCCGTGGAGCGGGTGGTCGCGGAGACCGTCGAAGCCGCGGTGGCGGTGCCCGCCGAGGAGCCGGAGACCGAGCCCGCCGAAGTGGTCGAGGTCATCGAGGAAGTCGAGCCGGTGCCGGCGGAGGAGCCTGTCTTCGTCGCGGATTCCGCTCCGGCCGCCGAGCCTGTCGCCGAACCCGTCTCGGCTGCCGAGCCCGTTCCGGCATCGGAGAACGGCGCGGCCGCCAACGGTGTCGCCGAATCCGCGGCCCGTCCGGCTCGTCGCCGAAGGGTTGCCCGTTCGGCCGCCGCGCCCGCGGCGGACAGTTCGGGAGCGGTGTTCGTGCTGCCCACCGGCGATCAGGCGCCCGCCCCCTCGGTCGACTTCTCCCAGCCGGAACCGGTCGAATTGCCGCAGCGCAACCGGCCGCGCAGGCGGTCGGTCGGCCGCCCCGCCGGTGCGCCCGAAGCGTCGAACTGAGTTCTGCGCGCCCGTTCCGTGGCCCCTGCCGGTCGTTCCGGTGGGGGCCATGTGCGTCCCGGCAGCGAACCGGTGGCATCACCGCGGCGTGGGCGTGGACGCCGGTTTGGTCGTCGCGGTGGCCGTCCTGTAATCTTGGACAGTCGCTGCCCGGTGACAACATGTTTTGTCTCCGTGGCCCGGTTCTCGACAGTTCGATACCGAGAGCCACCAGATGCCGAGGCGGTGGCGATTAACCAGACCAGTCGTGTGGCGGTTTCCGGTGGTTTCAGACCGGAGGAGTCGCCGCGTGAGCAAGTGCCGAGCACTATAGGAAGAAGGGCAGCCGACCGATGGCAACGTACGCGATCGTCAAGACCGGCGGAAAGCAGTACAAGGTCGCGGTCGGTGACCTGGTGAAGGTCGAGAAGATCGAGGGTGCGCCGGGCACCGCCGTGGCGCTGGATCCCGTTCTCGTCGTCGATGGCGCGGAGCTGACCACCGATGCCGACAAGCTGGCCAAGGTCTCCGTGGCCGCCGAGGTGGTCGAGCAGACCAAGGGCCCGAAGATCCGCATCCACAAGTTCAAGAACAAGACCGGCTACCACAAGCGCCAGGGTCACCGTCAGCCGCTGACGGTCCTCAAGGTCACCGGCATCAAGTAAGACATCCCGAGGAGAACCAGCTATGGCACACAAGAAGGGCGCGTCCAGCTCCCGGAACGGACGTGATTCCAACGCCCAGCGACTCGGCGTCAAGCGCTTCGGCGGCCAGTCGGTCAAGGCGGGCGAGATCCTGGTGCGTCAGCGCGGCACCCACTTCCACCCCGGCGTGAACGTCGGCCGTGGCGGTGACGACACCCTGTTCGCCCTGGCGGCGGGCGCGGTGGAGTTCGGCACCAAGCGTGGACGCAAGACCGTCAACATCGTGGTCCCGGAGCCGGTTCAGGCCTGACCGCCGAACCACTTCCGGATTTACAGCGAGCGGGTCAGGGTCTCGGAACCCTGGCCCGTTTTTCGTGTTCTCGAACGACCGGCGCCCAGTACGACCAGTCCCGAAGGAGGATGATTCGGCGTATGTCCAAGTTCATCGACCGCGTCGTACTGCATGTGCGTGCGGGTAAAGGCGGCCACGGTTGCGCCTCGGTGCACCGCGAGAAGTTCAAGCCGCTCGGCGGGCCGGACGGCGGCAACGGCGGCAACGGCGGAGACGTGATCCTCGAGGTCGACTCCAATGTGCACACCCTGCTCGACTTCCACTTCCACCCGCACGCGAAGGCGGGCAACGGCAAACCGGGCGAGGGCGGTAACCGGGACGGCAAGCAGGGCGGCGACCTGGTGCTGAAGGTGCCCGACGGCACCGTTGTGCTCGACGACGACGGCAAAGTGGTCGTCGACCTGGTCGGTACCGGCAACCGTTTCATCGTCGCGCGTGGCGGCCGGGGCGGGCTCGGCAATGCCGCGCTGGCGTCGAAGGCCCGCAAGGCGCCGGGATTCGCGCTGCTCGGCGAGGACGGCGAAGAACTGGACCTGGTTCTGGAACTGAAGTCGGTAGCCGACGTCGGGCTCGTCGGCTTCCCTTCGGCGGGCAAGTCCTCACTGGTCTCGGTGCTGTCGGCGGCCAAGCCGAAGATCGCCGACTACCCGTTCACCACGCTGGTGCCCAATCTCGGCGTCGTCGCCAGCGGCGACACCACCTTCACGGTCGCCGATGTGCCCGGGCTGATTCCCGGTGCCAGTGAGGGCCGCGGACTGGGTCTGGACTTCCTGCGGCACCTCGAGCGCTGCGCGGTGCTCGCCCACGTGGTGGACTGCGCGACGTTGGAACCGGGCCGCGACCCCGTCTCCGACGTCGATGCGCTCGAGGCCGAGCTCGCCGCCTATCAGCCCGCGCTGAGCGCGGACGCCGGGCTCGGCGATCTGGCCGACCGGCCCCGGGTGGTGATCTTGAACAAGATCGACGTGCCCGACGCGGCCGAACTGGCCGAGATGGTGACTCCGGAGTTCACCGAGCGCGGCTGGCCGGTGTTCGAGATCTCGGCGGTGAGCCGGGCGGGTCTGCGTCCGCTGACCTTCGCTCTCGCCGACCTGGTGCGCCGGTACCGCGAGGAGCACCCGCGGGCCGCGCCGAAGCGCCCGGTCATCCGCCCGATCGCGGTGGACGAGACCGGATTCAGCGTCATCGCCGACCCGGAGGAGCCGGGCGGCTTCATCGTGCGCGGTACCCGGCCGGAGCGCTGGGTGCGGCAAACCCAATTCGACAACGACGAAGCCGTCGGCTATCTGGCCGATCGTCTGGCCCGCCTGGGCGTGGAAGACGAGCTGGTGCGGCAGGGCGCGGAACCGGGCGCACCGGTGACCATCGGCGACGTGACGTTCGACTGGGAGCCGCAGATCTCGGCGGGCATCGACATGGTGCCCACCGGGCGCGGCACCGACATCCGGCTGGAGCAGACCGACCGGGTCAGCGCGGCCGAGCGCAAGCACGCGTCCCGGGTGCGACGCGGGCTGGTACGGGAAGACGAGGAGTAGACGGGGCGTTCGTCCCGGTTACTGTGGATTCGATTGTGCTGCAGGGAGTTCGGTGGCGATGCAGGTGAGGTCTATCAGCGCCGAGGCGGATTCCTCCGGCCTGAGCGAGGCGCGGCTGGCGATCGCGGCAGCGCGCCGGGTCGTGGTGAAGATCGGTTCGTCGGCGCTGACCAGTCTGAAGGGCGGTCTGGACACCGCTCGGCTGGATCGGCTCGCGGACGCGGTGGAGACGCGGATGCGCGCCGGATCCGACGTGGTGGTCGTGTCCTCCGGTGCGATCGGCGCCGGTATCGCGCCACTCGGCTTGACCAGCCGTCCGCGTGACCTCGCCACCAAGCAGGCCGCCGCGAGCGTCGGGCAGCTCGCCCTCGCGCACGCGTGGGGCACGTCGTTCGCCCGCTACCACCGCACGGTCGGGCAGGTGCTGCTGAGCGCCGATGACTTCGCGCGCCGCGAGCACCACCGCAATGCGCAACGCACTCTCGACCGTCTGCGCTCGCTCGGTGCGGTGGCCGTGGTGAACGAGAACGACACGGTCGCGACGGAGGAGATCCGCTTCGGCGACAACGACCGGCTCGCCGCGCTGGTCGCCCACCTGGTCGGCGCCGACGCGCTCGTGCTGCTGTCGGACGTGGCCGGCCTCTACGACGGCGACCCGCGCAAAGGAGCGGCCACGCTGATCCCCGAAGTGCGCAGCAGCGCCGACCTGGACGGCGTGATCGCCGGCAGTGGCGGTGCGCTCGGCACCGGCGGCATGGCGTCCAAGCTGTCGGCGGCGCGGCTGGCCGCGGACGCCGGCGTGCCGGTCCTGCTCGCCGCCGCCTCGTCGGCCGCCACCGCACTGACCACCGGCACCGTGGGCACCGCGTTCGCCGCGCGCCCGGTGCGGTTGTCCGCCCGCAAGTTCTGGGTCCGGCACGCCGCCGACAGCCGGGGCGCGCTGCTCATCGACGACGGCGCCGTCCAAGCGGTGGCGCATCGGCGCCGGTCGCTGCTCGCGGCCGGAATCGTGGGCGTCCGCGGCCGCTTCTACGGCGGCGACGTGGTCGACCTGGTCGCGCCCGACAGCCGCGTGGTCGCGCGCGGCGTCGTCGAATACGACAGCACCGAACTGGCGGGCATGCTCGGCCGTTCCACCGCCGAACTCCCCGACACCATGCAACGGCCCGTCATCCACGCCGACGACCTGGTGAAGGTCTGAGCGCACTTGGTGCTGAACCCGCGGCCGGGCACCGGCGCACACCGGCTGTCGAGCTTTCTCTGTCCAGTTCGCCACTGATCGTGAAGTGTTGGGGGCCGGATTCGGCTCCGGCCCCGCAACGCGATGACCGTGTCCCCGCGAGCTGTCAGGACGGCACGACGCCGGGTTGATTGGTCGTCGGAATCTGCTGCTGGCTGCCATCCACCGGCCCGGTGACTCCGGGTTGGCCGTTCGGGTCGGGCATCGGTACCGCGGGGCCGGGCGCAGGAGACGGTGCGGGCTGCGGGCTCGGCGGGGGCGGACTCGGCGGTTGCGTCGGTTCCGGGACGCGCGGCGCGGGCGGTGCGGATGGGCTCGGCGGTGGCGCCGGGGCAGGGGGTACCGGCGGCGGGGGCGGTGCGGACGAACTCGGCGGTTGCGTCGGCTCCGGGACCTGCGGTGCGGGCGGTGCGGATGGGCTCGGCGCCGGGGCAGGGGGTACCGGCGACGGGCTCGGCGGCGGGGGCGGTGCGGACGAACTCGGCGGTTGCGTCGGTTCCGGGGCTTGCGGCGCCGAAGGCGTACTCGGCGGTGTGGTGGGCGGCGGCGCGGGCGTGGACGGTGCCTGCTGGGTCGGCGGAGCCGGCTCAGGTGACGGCGTCGTCGGCGTGGGCTGCGGCGCCTGAGCGGACGGAGCCTGCTGCGGTGGCGGAGCCTGCTGGGCGGGCGGCTCCGAAGGGGTTCGCTGCGGATCCGGTTTCGGCTGGACCTGCGGCGCCGGATTGTGGGACGGCGCCGACGATTCCGGTGCGGGAGGCGCGGGTTGCGTTGTGTCCGGCGACCATTGGCCGTTCGGCGGCGTCTGCTCCGGCGCCGAGTATCGCGGCGTGCCGGGGGAGACCGAGGGCGGAGCGGCCGGTGCGGCGACCGCGGGTGGTTCGGGCAGCGCGGGCACGGCGCTACCCGCGGCGGAGTAGGCGGGCTTGTAGACCATGTTCATCGCGAGCACGGCCTCCTGGCGCAGCGCTTCTTGCGCCATCTGCGCGTCGATGACGTGCGCCGCCTCCAGCAGTTGCGCGATCGCGCCCACCGGTCCGGAAGCACCCGGCGGCACCACCGCGAGTTTGACCGCCTCGGCGGCCGCGGCGACACCACCGAGCCGGGCGCCCACTTGGCCCAGCACCGCGGCCAGTTCGTCGGCCGACGCCGCGAAACTGCGTGCGCAAGCCTGAGCGGCGTCGGCGGCGGCGCCTTTCCATTCGGCCGTGTCCATCACACGGTCCACCCCGGCGTGGGTGAGCGGGAACGACGTGGTGAGCGCCCCTGCCGCCTCGAGCCAGATCGTCGAGGCGCGCAGCACCTGCGCGGCGTCGATCTGCTGCGCTTTCGCGTAGATCTCCTCGTGCCGCAGGGACTCGAAATGCTCCATCGAGCTGATGTAAGTGGGATCCGTGCCGGTCATCGGGGCAACCTCGTCCGGACCGCGCGCAGGGCGGCGGCGCCCGCGGCGTCGGCCTCTTCGAACAGTCCTCCGCTGATCAGGAACGCTTCCTTCATGCGGTAGGCCGCTTCGATGTAGTGGTCGAGCAGCGCCGCCGCGTCCCGCGCTTTGTGGCCGAATCCGGCCTGTAACTGCTGCGCGGAGATGAATCCGCCGAATCCGCCGAGTTCCGCCGCGGATTCGAGGCTCTGCTGTAGGTGGAGCAGCCGATCGGCCTGCCGGTCGTACATTTCGGCGCACTGCCGAGCCGCCGCCGGGTCGAACTGCACGGTTCCGGCCTGCGCGGCCTGCTTGAATCGGGCGATATCGGCTCGGCTGGTCTCGATCGTCATCGCTCACCCCTGAGATCGGTCGGTCCGCCCCAGACTAACCGGAAGCCCGGTGCCGGGGCAGCAATAGGCTGCGGCCGCGGTCACGAAAGACGGCTATATCGGTATGCGCTTCTGCAATTGGGTGGCGATCTGCTCGACGGAAGCAGGTGCGATGCGCACTTCGTCGCCCGCTTTGATCAGATATCGCCCGTCTTCGCGGACATCGATCCAGGTGTAGTGGATCGGCGGGGGCGGCGTCGGACGATCGAGCCGCGGTTCGATTCTGATGTGCCCCTCGGCGGTGTGCGGTTCGAGCAGCAGCTTGCGGATTCGCGGCGCCGCCTGTTGCCGCGCAGGCACGGTCTCCTGGTCGCGTACCGCGTCACCCGGCGCGACGCGCGCGGGTTCGCGGCCCGCCGGAGTCTTCGGCAGCAGCGCCGCGATCCGCCGGCCCAATTTGGCACTGTGCCCGATCGAAATACGCACGATTCCACCGAAATCCGGGCTGGTGCCGGGTTCCTGCACCGCGAGCACGGCACGGTCGTAGATGGCCGCGGCCAGCAGACGCAGTTCGCCGCCCGGCCGGTGCGTACCGCCGATCGCCACGATCCTGGTGTGCGGCTTGGCCAGAATACGCAGGCAAGCCGAGAGGTCGGGGTCGGAGCGGAGCGGCAGCCGCTCGGCCAGGACGATGCGCAACTTCTCGGCCTCGTCCTCGGTACGGGGCGTCTCCAGGATGCGCAGCGGGTACGGGTGCCGATCCAGATCCGTTTCGCGCCAGATATGGGCGAACTCGTCCGGAGTGAAGGTCCATTCCACGGCCGAATCACATCCTCACCGAACCCGCCAATGCTGCTCGTAGCCTAGCGGTCCCGGCGCCGGGAGTCCGGATGTACCGCACGGCGACGCTCGGGTGACCGTGCGGGCTTCCCGTATCCAGCCTGGAAAAGGCGGTTCGTGACGGTGTCGCGCTCGACCCTCCCCGCCGATTCTGCTGAAATATCCGAAAGGGTTCGAGATGCGAGGGCGGTAGAACCCCGCACGGCAACAACCGGGTATGGCTGAGATCTGCCGAGGAGGGATTGCGGTGCACACCACGACGTGGCGAGTAGGCGCGGGAACCGTTCTGCTGTTCCTGGCAAGCGGTCTCGTCTGGGCATCCGCTCCCGCGGGCGCGGATCCGGCCGGGTGTTATGTCGATCGCGGTGTCACCGACGCGGCCGCCCTGTGCCACAGCGGTGAAGGGGCGTCGGTGCTGGAAGCGGAATGTCTCGGCTTCTTCCTGCCGTCGGAGCGGTCGGGGCCGGTGTTCGGCTACTACAGCGGGTTCGAATCGCGGCAGACGCCGGTCGGCACACCGATGCGCGTCACCTGTGTGGCCGACGGCGCGGTGGGCATCGCCACTCTCGCGTTCCTCGTCCCCGCGGCGGCTTCGTGACGCTGCCCTACGAAACACGATCGGCTGCTTCGGAATCCGTGGAGGTCAGCTCGGCCGGGCCTCGAGCACGTTGTCCGGGGAAGCCGTCGGCACGATCTTCGTGAGCGTGAATCCGTGCCGGGCGAGGAATTCGCGGTACTCGGCCTCGGTGCGTTCCCGGCCGCCCGCGTTGACCAGCATTTCCAGGTCGATGAACTTACTCGGGTGCGGTGCGGTGTGTTCCGGGACGACGAGTTCGACGATCAGCAGCCGAGCCTCGGGAGCCATGGCCGCACGCACGGTGCGCAGGATGCGCCCCGCGTCGGCTTCGGCCCAGTCGTGCAGGATGTGCTTGAGGATGTAGGCGTCGCCTCCGCCGGGGACACGGTCGAAGAACGACCCGCTCTGCACCGCACAGCGATCGGCGAGGCCGAGTTCGGCGAGTCGAGCGGACGCCGAGGCCACCACCTCCGGCAGGTCGAACAGGATGCCGCGCGATCGCGGCGCGCGGCGCAGGATTTCGGCCAGCAACGTTCCCTCGCCTCCGCCCAAGTCGACCAGGGTCTCGTAGCGCCCGAAATCGTAGGCCGCGAACAACGGTTCCATCGCCAGGGTGCCGATGCTGGTCATCGCGCGGTCGAACAGGTCGCCGAATTCGCGGTCGTGCCGGACGTAGTCGAAGAACGACATCCCCTCGAGTTTCTCGCCCACCGGTTCGCCGGTGCGCACGGCGTCGACCAGATGCGACCAGTGGTTGCGGTGCCCGGGCGACCCGAAGAACAGCACCGCGTCGCGCAGCGACACATCCACGTCGCTGCGCAGCGCTCGCGCCATCGGCGTCAGCGCGTAGCGTCCGTCGCGCCGTTGCGTGAAGATGCCGTAACTGATCAGCAGCCGCAGCAATCGTCGCAGCGCGCCCTCGTCGGCGCCGACCGCCGCCGCGAGGTCCGCACCGGATCGCGGTCCCGCCGCGAGTTCGTCCGCCACGCCGAGCGCCGCGGCGGCGTGGATGGCTTGCGAGATCCATCCGGCCGCGATCAGTTCCATCAGCGCGACGTGCCCCGGCACCAGTTTGCGGAACGCGACGGCCAACGCGCCGCGCACCGACTCGACGGCCCGGATCAGCGGCAGCGGAGGGATTCTCGGTCGGTCGGACGCCACAGCGACTCCATCCGTCGAAGGTCGGCACTCTGCGCTTGTCTAGGAGGGTACGTCGCGACCGGATTCGCTGCGCTGTTTCTCGCGCTCGGCCGCCGTGGCGAGGTAGTCGCCGAGTTCGCGGCGCAGCGTGACGTCCAGCGAGCGGGCCAGCGTGGCGTGCACCGAGGCTACCGCCAGCTCCCGCATCTTGTTCAGCATCGTTGTGGTCTCGGCGATTTCGCCGCTGGTGTCGGGCATCCAGCCGGGGCCGTGCTCGTCGATGATGTGCTGTTTGGCGGCGGTGATCATGATGTGCGTGATGTCATCGATCCGGTCGGCCACCTTGGCGTAGATCTCGATGAGCGTGCGCAGTTCGAGGCCGTACTCGTGCAGCTCGGCGAACGAGGTGAGCAGCTGGGTCTCGGTGAAGACCACCGTGTCGCCCGCCAGCCGGACCAGCTTCATCTCGCGCAGCCGGTCGACCAGCTCGTCGGCGTCGGCGCCGAGAATGGTGCCGATCAGCTCGCGCGGCACCTCGAAGGTCTCGTCCTTGGCCCAGGACGCCGTCACGGCGTGTTGCAGGCCGAGCACCTCGGTGAGGTCCTTGCCGGTCTCCCAGCTGGTGATGAAGTCGGCGATGTGCGCGGTGGTGAAACCGCGCTGCAGCAGCGCGTCGATCAGGCGCAGCCGCTCGAGGTGCGCGTCGTCGTAGATGCTGGCCCGGCCGTCTTTGCCGACCGGCGGCGGCAGCAGACCACGTTCCTGGTAGGCGCGCACGTTGCGGGTGGTGGTGCCCGCGGCGCGCGCGAGGTCATCGATCCGGTACTCCGGCGTCGACCTCACCTCCCTCGCTGCCCAGGGCGCCGATGAACCGGCGGCACGCTGATGGAACTCCCTGCGGACCGAGTCTATCGTCCGCGCCGCCGGCGCCTCGGCACCTAGGAAACCGGCGCCACCCGCTGTCGCCGCTGGTCGGCGGTCTGTTCGACGACGAGGTAGTCGTCGAGATCGACCGCGCGCAGCTGATGGACGTACTGCGTGGCGAAACCCGGGTACATGGTCGCGTTGAAGCCGTCGTCGGTGAGATACCAGCTGCGGCACCCCGAGTTCCAGGTGGTGGCGGAGAGCTTGCGCTGGATGGCGGCGTTGTAGCGGTCCTGCCGATCCCGTCGCACGTCCAGCATGCGCAGGTCCCGGTCCAGGATGACGCCGATCGCGCCGACAAGGTAATCGATCTGGGCTTCCATGTAAACCAGCGCCGAGTTGTGCCCCGGGCCGGAATTGGGTCCGAAGGTGAGGAACAGGTTGGGATATCCGGAGACCGCGACGCTCTTGTACGCGTAAGCCCCGCGCGACCATTCCTCCGCGAGATTCCGGCCGTCGCGCCCGATCACCGGAACGGGTGTCCCGGTCTTGGAGACGTCGAACCCGGTCGCGAAGACGATGCAATCCGCCTGGTGCTCGATGCCTTCGGCGGTGCGGATGCCGTGCTCGGAGATCCGCGCGATCGGCCAGGTGATCAGCTTGCAGTTGTCCCGTTGCAGGGCGGGGTAGTAGTCGTCGGTCATCAGCAGGCGTTTGCAGCCGGCCCGGAAATCCGGGGTGAGCTGGCGGCGCAGCCACGGATCCTTGACCTGCCTGCGCAGCTGTGCCTTGCCGACCAGTTCGACCACCCTGGTCAGCGGCGTGTTCCAGACCACGCCCAGCGCCACCGACTCGTGGCCGTAGAACCAGGCGCGCCGGGCCAGCTGTTCGGCGGCGGGCACCCGGCGGTAGAGCTCCTTGGTCAGGCCGTTGGTCCGCCGGTCGACCCGTGGCAGCACCCAGCCGGGCGTGCGTTGGAACACCTTCACCGAGGCGGCCTTGTCGACCAGTTCCGGAATGATCTGGACCGCGCTGGCCCCGGTGCCGACGACCGCCACGCGCTTGCCGGTGAAGTCGTACTCGTGATCCCACCGGGCGCTGTGGATCTTGTGGCCACGGTAGGTCTCGATCCCGCGGATATCGGGGAAGCTCGCGTTGGCCAGCGGCCCGGATGCCAGCACGACGGCCCGGGCGTGGATCGGCTCCGCGTGACCCTCGACCGAAATCTCCCAGACCCCGGCCTGCTCGTCGAACGCGATGCCGGAAATGTTGTGCCCGAACCGGATGTGCGGACCGAGCCGGAACTCCGCGGCCATCGCCTCGATGTAACCGAGGATCTCGTTGCTGCCGGAATAGGTGCGCGACCAGTTCGGGTTCGGCGCGAAACTGTAGGAGTACAGCCGCGACGGAATGTCGCACGCCGCACCGGGATAGGTGTTGTCGCGCCAGGTGCCGCCGATCGCGGTGCCACGCTCGAAGATCGCGAAGTCGTGGATTCCGCGCTGCTTCAGGCGGATGGCCGTGCCGATACCGGCGAACCCGCCGCCGATGACGGCGACGTCGAGGGTGTGCGTGCTCATCGGGTTCCCTGTCATGCCGCGGGCTCGTAGGTCAGTTCCTTCGACCAGGTCGGGTTGTTGCGCAGCAGCGCCTTCGGCACCAGCCCGGTGATCTTCACCAGCGCGTCGGCGACCAGGTGATAGGGGTGGCCGCGGTCGATCACCCAGCTGCCGTGCATCTTGACGATCTGGTACATCGGCAGCCTGCGGGCGAAGTCGCTGCGCTCGCCGACGTTCGCGTACCGTTTCAGTGCGCCGTAGAGCTTCTCCTCGTCCACGCCCATCGCCACGATGTTGTCGCGCATCTTGTTCAGCAGCGGCACATAACTCAGCACGCCGATGATCAGCGACGGCTTGGCCCAGCCGCCGACCAGGTCGATGAGCAGTTTGCGCATCTCGGCGTGCCCGAGCAGATCCATCACGGCGAAATCGACCGCCAGGTGCCGGGATTCGTCGGAGTTGATCTTCTTGAACGCCTCCTGGCAGACCGGATCCTCGATCTCGTCCATGATGAACTTGATCAGCGCGCCGTCCAGCGCGACCTCCAGCATCGGGATGACGGTGCCCAAGAACGACAGCGACATGTCGTCGGAGTACTTGTCCAGGAAGTCGATCACCAGCTTGACGTTCACGTTCGGCTGCGGGATCTCGTCGCCGTCGAGCATGCCCCACCGGCGCATCAGCGCCAGCTCGGCGTTGGCGTGCTTCTGCTCCTCGGCGTGGAAGTAGCGGTAGATCTCGCGCAACGTCTCGTTCGGCGCCTTCTTCGCCATCGCCGCGAAGCCGCGCGCGCCGACGTTCTCGATCCACATCAGATCGGCCATGAACGGCTTGAGCTTGGCGTGCAGTTCGGGCGTGATCGTCTCCGCGCCGGGCGCGTCCCAGTCGATGTCGGCCAGCGCCCACTGGCGGTCCTTGATCTTGCGGAGCATGTCGTCGAAGTCCATCGCGATGGCGGCCATGTCAGACTCCTGTCTTGTCGGTGACCGGCGTGCGGTCGGTGGCGGTCGAGTGGTCCTGGGGCAGCAGCCGCTCCAGGAGCCCGAGGACGAAGGTGTATTGCGCCGGGAAACACCGCTTGAGCAGCCAGACGGCGTGCGCGTCCAGTTGGGGGAGCACGTAGAGTTGCCCGCGGTCGTGCGCGTCGAGGGCTGTGCGCGCGACGCGCTCGGGGGAGAAGCCGGTCCAGCGCATGAGGAAGTCGGCCAGCTGCGCCGATCCCTCGGTGATCCGGCCGTCGCGGGCGACGTTCGTGCGGACGAACGTCGGGCACAGCACGGTGACCGCGACGCCGGTGCCGCTCAATTCGGCGGCCATGGTCTCCGACAGCGACAGCACGCCCGCCTTGGACACGTTGTAGGCGGCCATCGACGGCGCGGCGGCGAATCCCGCGGCCGAGGCGACGTTGATGATCCCGCCGCGGCCTGCCGCGCGCAGGCGCGGGGCGAAGACTTCACAGCCGTGCACCACGCCCCACAGGTTGATGCCCAGCGCCCACTGCCAGTCGTCGAAGCCGATGCGCCCCACGGGTTTTCCGCCGATGCCGACGCCCGCGTTGTTGATCACCAGGCTGACCGGGCGGTCGAACAGCGTCTCGGCGAAGCGGGCGAGCAGCTCCACGTCCTCCCGTTGCGCCACGTCGCAGCGGAAGGCGTGGGCGGCCCCCGGGTGGTCGTGTTCGATGCGGGCGACCGTTTCGTCGGCGCGCGCCTCATCGATGTCGGCGCAGATCACCCGGCCGCCACGGGCCGCGATCTCCAGCGCGAACGCGCGGCCGATGCCGCTGCCCGCGCCGGTGACCACGGCTCGCGCGCCGTGCGTGCGGCGGGTGCGGCCCAGGGCCGCCAGCTTGTCCAATCCGAACATCTCAGCTCACCTTTTCCGTGCCGGAGGTAGCGACCAGCGCCGCGCGCAGGAAGTCGGCGGCACGGGCGAGGGCCTGATCGGCCTCGGGCACCACCAGGGGAAGGGCTTGGAAAACGTGCAGTTGCCCCGGCCAGATCTCGAGCTCGCAACTGCCGCCGGCACGCCGGACCATCTCGCACAGTGCCTGCGCGTCGGCGCCGAGCATCTCGGTGCCGCCGACCTGCACCAGGATCGGCGGCAGCGGCAGACCCGGCGGGACGGCCAGCCGCAGGCGCGCCGCGTCGGCCGGGCGGCCGCTGGTGTAGGCCGCGGGCAGCCTGCGTGCGGCGGCCGCCGAGATCAGGGGATCGGTCCGGACGCGTTCCCGCTCGGCCGCCAAGCCCAGGGTCAGGTCCAGCAGCGGGGAGAACATCGCCACGGCCGCGGGTTGCGGGCGCCGCTGCCGTCCGTTCTCGACGAGCAGATCGAGAGCGAGATGCCCGCCCGCGGAGTCGCAGGCGATCACCAGGTCGTCCGCGGCGATGCCCCGGCCGAGCAGCCATCGATAGCCCGCCTCGACGTCGTCGGCCGCGGCCGGGAACCGGTGTTCGGGCGCGAGGCGATAGTCGGTGAGGAAGACCGGGAGCCCGGTCTTCGCCGACAGCCGGGCCGCGAGAGCGCGATGCGTGCGAGCCGAGCAGATCACGTACCCGCTGCCGTGGATGTAGTAGACGGCCCGCGCCCCGAACGGCACGCCCGCCGCCCGCACCCATTCGCCGCGCACCGCCCCCGATCGGACCTGGGTTACCGAAGTGCCGGGCGGAACCGGACCGCCTACGGCCATCAGCGTCGCGATGAGCTTGCGCGCGAACCAGACGCCCGGCGCGTTCATCGGCACCGCGCAGTTCAGCGGACGCAGCGTGAGCCTGGTGGCCGCCGCAGCCACGGTGGCGCGGGTGGATGGCGCGGCCGGAACGCGAGGGACCGAGGTCCTCGTTGACCTTGTCATGCGCTAAGAATCAGTCATGAATGTGCCAGTTGTCAATGGCACATTGTGAGAAGGCTTTTATTCCCGTCGGGGTTACTGTGTCGTGTGGCGACGTTGGACGACGACGCGATCGCGGCGGCGACAGTCGGCGAACCGCAGCCCTATGGGGTCAGGGTGGTTGTCGAGGAGTGCAACCCCGCGTGGCCGAACTGGTACGCCGAAGAAGAAACCGTGATACGTGCGGCGCTCGGCGACGTGGCCCTGCGGATCGAGCACACGGGGTCCACGTCGGTTCCCGGCCTCGCGGCCAAGGCGCTGATCGACATTCTGCTGTTGGTCCCGGAGGCCGCCGATGAGGCTGCCTATCTACCGGCTCTCGAGGCAGCCGGGTATGTCTTGCGTGTCCGGCAACCGGGCTGGTATCAGCATCGCTGTCTGGTTCGCCGGGTGGGCGATGGTGCGCCGTGGGATGTGAATCTGCACGTGCTCTCGCCGGAATCGGGCGCGCCGGAGATCGAGCGGATCCTGGCGTTCCGCGACTGGCTGCGCACCCACGAGGATGACCGGGTGTACTACGAGCGGGTCAAACGTGAACTGGCGCAGCGCGACTGGCAATCCGTGCAGCACTATGCCAACGCCAAGAGCGCGGTCATCGAGGAAATCCTCGGACGAGCGCTGCCCGGCTGATGTCGGCCAGGTAGGGGCACCGATTTCGCCACCGACGCAGTACATTGCGGAGTGCTTACTCGCACTAGGGGGCACGCTCGCGCAGCGGCAGGAGGGCGGGATCGCGCTCACTGCACCACGGCGCTGGTGGATCCGGTGGAAGGCTCGAATTCATTGTGGCCCGGCGGATTCAGTACCCGAGGGCGGGATCGATCGGTGCGAGCAGCGGGCGGCCCGCGATGAAACGCTCGACGTTCGCTTCGACGTGATCGGCGAACGCCGCCAGCCGCAGCTGCGGTGGATTCGAATCGTGCGGAGTGACAATGGCATTCGGCAGTGACCAGAGCGGGTGACCCGCCGGGAGCGGCTCGGGATCGGTGACGTCCAGGCCCGCGCCCCCGATCGCGCCGGAGCTCAGCGCGGCCACCAGGGCGTCGGTATCGATGAGGCTGCCGCGCGCGACGTTGACGATCCACGAGGACGGCTTCAGTCGCGCCAGTTCGTCCGCGCCGATGAGATGCCTGGTGGCGGGCGTCGCGGGCGCGGCGACCACCACGTGATCGGTGTGCGGCCAGATCCGGCCGAGATGCTCGGCGGGGACCGTCTCGACCGACGAGGGAATACCGGGGCCGGTGACCGGACGCCCGCTGCGGTTCACCGCGATGATATGCGCGCCGAGCGGGACCAGCATCGGGATCAGCGCGCGGCCGATGCCGCCCGCGCCGACGATCGTCACCGTCTTGCCGCGCAGCGAGCCGATGTGCGGAAAGAAGTCCTGTTGCCGCCAGTCCGACGCGCGCAGGTGCTCGGGCAGATACCGGACACCCGCGAGCAGCAGCATGAGCGCGTGCTCGGCGACGCTCGCCGCGAAAGCCCCTGCGGCGGAAGTGAACCGCACGGCGGGATGCCTGGCGATGACACCCGCGGTGAACCAGTCCTCGATACCGGCGGCCGAAAGCTGCACCCACTCCACCCCGGCAGGCAGTTCGTCCGGGAACTCGTCGACCCCGCCGACCCAGATCAGTCCGCGCGCCTCGTCGAGATCGGCGACGGTGGCGCCCGCCTCCACCACGGCCTTCTCCACCAGGGTGGGCGCAGGCTCGGTGGGGCCGATCGCGATCGTCACTGCCGGTCGGTTCATGGATGGACCTCCTTCGGAGCAGTAGGACGTGGTCGCGAGCGGGTGGACGTTGCGACCGTAGCACCGCCGGGCGTGCGCAGACCGATCGCCGGTGGCCGTGCGTCGCGGCGCTAGGCCTCGCCGCGCTCCTCGTCGAGCTCCACGTCCACCTTGTCCCGCTCGGCCCACTCCAGGAGAGGATCCAGGTGGAACACCGCGTCATCCATGCCCGCGTGCAGATCGCCGAGTTCGGCGAAGCGAGCGGGCACGGAGGCCATGGTGAAGTCGCGCGGATCGATGTCGGGAATCTCGTCCCAGCGTACCGGTGTGGAGACCGTGGCGGTGGGGACGCCGCGCACCGAGTAGGCGGCGGCGATGGTGTGATCGCGTGCGTTCTGGTTGTAGTCGACGAACAGCAGCTTCGGGTCGCGGTCGCGGCGCCACCAGGTGGTGGTCACGTCATCGGGCGCGCGGCGCTCGACCTCGCGTGCGAACGCGAGCGCCGCCCGGCGCACCTCCTGGAAACCCCATTGCGGCGCGATCCGTACGTACACGTGCAGACCATTGCCGCCGGAGGTCTTCGGCCACCCCACCGCGCCGAGTTCGTCGAGGACTTCGCGCACCACCGCGGCGACCCGCCGCACGCGCGACCACGGGCAGTCCGGCATCGGATCGAGGTCGATGCGCCACTCGTCGGGACGCTCGGTGTCGGCGGCGCGCGAATTCCACGGATGGAACTCGACCGTCGACATCTGCACCGCCCAGATGACGTCGGCGAGTTTCTCGACGCACAACTCGTCGGCGTGCCTGCCGTAGCGTGGGAAGTACACGCGCACAGTCGGAATCCAGTCCGGCGCGCCCGCGGGAAGCCGCTTCTGATGCACCTTGCCGCCCGCGAGTCCTTTGGGAAACCGGTGCAGCATGCAGGGCCGATCGCGCAGCGCGTTGACGATGCCGTCCCCGACGCTCAGGTAGTACTGCACCAGATCGAGCTTGGTCGCGCCGGACTCGGGGAAGTAGACGCGGTCCGGGTTGGAGACGCGGATCGTATGGTCGCCGACCTCGAGCTCGATCGCCGACCCGGTGGATTTGCTGGCCACGGCTCGACTGTAGTGGGCGAGCCGACGGAAATCCGGCCACGAACTTCCGGTCCGCCGGTTCCGATGCCCCGGACGAGTTCCCGGTAGCGCATCGCTCTGGTATGCATACGCGTATGAGCAGGGCGACGCGCGTGACCGTCACGTTGGATCCGCAGGTGGCCGAGTGGGCCAGGCAGGCCGCCGATCGCCAGAACCGCAGCCTGTCGGCGGTGATCAACGCCGCGCTGCGCACCACGCTCGTGCACGAGAGCCTGACCGCGCTGACCATCGACGAGGAAGCCGAACTGGCCGCCGCCTACGACGACCTCCGCCTCGGCCAAGCCGCCGAAGACGACGCCGCATGAGACGCGGCGAGGTCTGGCGCTACGCCCCGACGCTCAGCGACGGCACACCCTTCCCGCGACGCATGACGGTCGTGCTGGTATCCGATTCGGCGGTGATCACCTCGCGCTCCCGCTGGCTGCAGGTCGTCCCGCTGCGCGACGCCGACCCCGGCCACGTGCTGGCCACCCACACCGAGCACGGCTGGGCCGACACCATGAAACTGCACCGCGCCTACCGCCCCTGGCTCACCGAACACCTCGGCGTGCTCACCCAGGCCGAGACGGAATCCCTCGATGCGCGCCTGCGAGCGACGCTCAGTCTTTAGTGCAGCCCTGCGGCGCTGCGTGCTCGCGGCCCCCTTGTGGCTCGCGTGTGCGCGGCCACTGCTTGCTCCTTCGTCCCGGACGCGGCGCCCGCGCCCGGGGCCTGGGGGCGGAACGAACGTCGGTGAACGCTCGACGAGTCGGATTCCTCCGGTGGCTCGAGGATGCGCTTCGTTAAGGCGCGCTCAGCTTCCGCTCGGCTGGTTCGGCAGTGCACGCGTCACTGCCGAACTCGGCGCCGTTCGTGCGCGGCTGAGCCGACTTCACGGCTGCTCATCGAACGGCCGTGCCGCCTCCGCCGGACAGGCTGCTGATCGCGCAGACCAGCGCCACGAACGGATCGGTGATACCACCACAGCTTCCTGCGACCGACACGGCCGGTGCGGGCGATTGCGGTTCGAGCGGCAACGGCGCCGCGGCGGCCGCCCCGGCACCGGTCAGGGTTGCGGCACCGACCAGGGCGGCGGCAAATCCACGTGCTGCGAACATTCGAACTCCTCGCGTATCGGCTAGACGGCCGAACCTAATCGGCAGGCCCTCGCCACGCATGACCCGAATTGTGTTGCCCTCGAATCGGGTGGTGTCTTTTTGGTTCAGGTCAAGCTGGATCGGTCGTGGCTGGGTGCGCTGGCGTAGCGTTCGGTGTCAATTCAGTCGGGGTAGGCCGGCGTCGGTGGTTCGGAACCCGCAGATGTCGCGATGGAAGCTGGTGAGGTGTGGTTCGTAGTCGACGTGCTCTGCCGGCGTCGGACGGTCGGACTCGCTTCGCTCGAAACGGGCGGGCTTGGTGCGTTGTCGTCGAGTTGTGGGCACGGTTCGCGGGTCGGAGCGGCTGACTTCTCGGGCCCGCACGAGCTCGATACGCGATACGGGACGGTTGGGGCCGCCGGGCTATCCCGGCGTCGAGGAACCGGCCCGGGTCCTTCGATCGTCATCGACTGCTGGCGCAGGTGGCCGACCGGCTCGGGGCCGCCGGGCCTCGTCGCTAAGTCGGCGTCGCCAGCGCGAAGGGCAGGATGGCGTCGGCGCCGGCTGCTCGGAGGGCGTGGGCGGCGACGGTGAAGGTCCAGCCGGTGTCGGTGATGGCGTCCACCAGCAGGATCGGGCCTTGTACCTGGGTGAGGTCGGGGACCTCCCAGGAGTCGAACAGTCCGGATACGCGATGGGCGGAGTTGGCCGCCGAGACGGGCGGGCGGCCGGGGCGGGTGCGCAGGGTGCCGAGGTCGTGCAGGTGACCGACTTCGGCGAGCCGGGCGGCGAGAGTGGCGGTGAGCACGGGGTGGCGCGGGGATTCCAGCGCGAGCACCGACGTGGGACGGGCGGCCCAATCCCATTCGCGCAGGACGGCGACGCAGGCGTCGAAGACCGCGTCGGGCACCGGGTCGTCCGGGCCGTCGAGCAGCGTCCGCAGGCGCTGCCCCCAGCCGAGGTCGGTCAGCCTGCCCAGGACGCGGCCGGTCTCGGCGCCACCGATGATCTTGCCGGACAACGGGACACCGAGTTTGGCCATGCCGGTGGGCCACTGCTTACGCGGAGCGAGATCGATGCCGGGACGGTCGAGCCGGGCCTTGGTCGCGGCGACCGCGTCGGCGGCGACGGTGCGGTCCGGGCGGCTGCCGGTGCAATTGTCGCAACGGCCGCAGCCGGGCGCAGCCGACGCGGCGGCGGACAGCCCCGGGTCGTCGAGCTGGCGACGGAGGAATTCCATGCGGCAATCGGCGGTCGACTGGTAGTCGATCATGGCCTGCTGTTCGGCCTCGCGGGCGATCGACAGCCGCTCGTAGCGCTCGGTGTCGTAAGTCCACGGCCGGCCGGTGGCGATCCAGCCGCCGCGCACCCGGCGCACCGCACCGTCCACGTCGAGCACTTTCAGCACCATCTCCAACCGCGAGCGATTCAGCTCCACCAACGGCTCCAGCGCCGCGGTGGACAGCGCCCGCTCGGAGTCCAGCGCGTCGAGCACCGCGCGCACGATGTGCTCGCGTGGGAAGGCGACCGAGGCGAAGTAACTCCAGATCCGCGCGTCCTCGGGGCCGGGAAGCAGGATCACCTCGGCCCGGTCGGTGCCGCGCCCGGCCCGTCCCACCTGTTGGTAGTAGGCGATGGGGGAGGACGGCGCACCGACGTGCACCACGAACCCCAGATCGGGTTTGTCGAAGCCCATGCCCAGCGCGGAGGTGGCGATGAGCGCCTTGACCTGGTTGTCCAGCAACGCCGCCTCCAGCGCCTCGCGCTCGGCCGGGTCGGTCTGCCCGGTGTAGGCGGCGACGGTGTGGCCGTGCGCGGTCAGCACGTCGGCCAGGTCGTGCGCGGCGGCGACGGTGAGCGTGTAGACGATGCCTGAGCCGGGCAGCCGGCGCAGGTGATCGCTGAGCCAGGCAGTGCGTTCCACGGCGTCGTCGAAGCGGACCACCGACAAGTGCAGCGACTCGCGATCCAGCGTGCCGCGCAGCACCAAGGTGTCGGTGCCGATCTGGGTGGCGACATCGGTGACCACCCGGTCGTTGGCGGTCGCGGTGGTGGCGAGCACCGGGACGTCCGAGCCGAGGTCGGCGATCAGCGTACGGATGCGCCGGTAATCGGGCCGGAAATCGTGGCCCCAGTCCGAGACGCAGTGCGCTTCGTCGATCACGACCAGCCCGGCATCGGCGGCGAGCCGGGGCAGCACCTGATCGCGGAAGTCCGGGTTGTTCAACCGCTCCGGACTGACCAGCAGCACGTCCACCGCACCCGCGGCGACGCCGGCGTGGATCTCGTCCCACTCGGTGACATTGCCCGAGTTGATGGTGGCCGCGACCACCCCCGCGCGCTGCGCCGCGGCCACCTGGTTGCGCATCAGCGCCAGCAGCGGCGACACGATCACGGTGGGCCCGCGCCCGGCCCGGCGCAACAGTTTGGCGGCGATGAAGTACACCGCCGACTTGCCCCAACCGGTGCGCTGCACGACCAGCGCCCGGCGCCGCCGTACGACGAGCGCCTCGATCGCGGTCCACTGGTCCTCGCGCAGCCGAGCGTTCGCCCCGGCCAGTTCGCGCAGCAGCTGTTCGGCGTGCTCGCGCAGGTCGGGGGCCGTGAGGTCGATCGGAGACGCGCCGGTGGCCGTGGTCATGCGCTCCATCGTGCCCGACGACACCGACAGGTGACGTCGCGGCCGACCGCCGACCGCCGACCGCCGACCGCCGACCGCCGACCGCCGACCGCCGACCGCCGACCGACCGCCGCAGACCGCCGCCGACTGCGTCAGCCGCGTGCCGCGCCGTCCGGCCACACGATCTCGACCGGCACGTTCCGCTGCCGGGCGAGGGCGACCACCGATCCGGTGCCGCCGCGTTGCCCGGCCGCGCCGTCCCATATCGCGATCAGCTGGTCAGACGAGGCCAGCATCGCCTCGTTCGCCGCCTCGTAGGCTTCGCTTCCCGCCTCGTCGAAGTCCATCACCCGCACCGCCGTCGCGCGCTCGACGAGTTCGTCGAACAGGCCGACGTGGTCGGGCCGCACTTGTGCCTCCCGGTAGTTCCGCGACGGCAACACCACTTCCAGCCGCCCGCCCGCGTCAAGGACCGCCTTGGCGAACACCGAGTCGGCGCCACGGGCGAGGCAGCTGACGCCGACCAGCTCCGCGGCTGCGTACGGGGCGAGAAGTGCACCGATCGCGGTGTAGACCAAGGGCTCGGTGGTCGGCGTGACGTTCGTATGCCCGGTGACCCCGATGCGCACCATGCAGGTTTCTCCTATGCCGTCGTCACCGGCGGCCGTATCCGACTCGCAGCTCGATCCCGAGTTTCACATACGCACAGGTCAGCTTTGCCTGCGGTCGCCGCGCCTGACTCGTCGCCTCCACGGCGGCTGTGCTCAGCTGGATCGCGCGGTCGCCGCCGCCAGCTCGACCAAGCGGACGCGGACCAGGTCCGGTCGCTCCTCGATGATGAAGTGGCCGCAGTCCGGGACGAGCTCCAGCCGGTAGTCGTCGGCGCGGGCGGTCTCCGCGGAAGCGAGCGACGGATGGATCGCCGCGTCCTCGACGCCGAACAGGGTCAGGATCGGCACTTGCGCTCGGCGTCGTTCGCCGCGCCCGGCCGACCGGGGTACTTCGCGCAGCAGGAAGGTCCGGTAGGTGTCGGTCGCCGTGCGGGCGCAGACGGGGTCGCGAAAACGGTCGGCGTAGGCCCGGGTCACTTCCGGGCCGAACGCCGCGCGATCGCGCACGCCGCGGGTGAAGACGAGTTGCTCCAGGAAGCGAGTACGCCGGTGCAGGTACCCGCCGAACGCGGCGACGGCAGGTTGATAGAGCAGGAACCGCCACGCGTGCGGGAGAAATCGGCGCGGGGTCTGCCACGGGTGGGCGATGTTGAGCGCCAGCAGGGCATCGAATCGCTCCGGTGCACGCAGGACCAGCAGGTGCGCGATATAGCCGCCCCAGTCGTGGCCGACCAGCAAGACGCGGTCGAGTCCGAGCGCGTCCAGCAATGCGAGCACGTCGGAGGCGACGTCGTCCTTGGCCCATCGGTGCGGAGCGGGGCCGGACCAGCCGTAGCCGGGCAGGTCGGGGGCGATGATCCGCAACCCGTCCGGCGGGTCGGCGAGCAGGTGACGGTAGGCGTAGTGATGCTCGGGCCAGCCGTGCAGCACCAGCACCGGGCGTCCGTCCGCCGGACCCGCCTCGGTGACGTGGAAACGCACACCGCGGGCGGACACCTCCGACCGTCGTACGCCGGGAATCTCCGGTGGGCCCGCCGCCGGGTCGGAATCCGGAGCGGGCGCGAAGAAGGAGGGCCGCCAGGGCATATCCGATCGTATCGAGGAAACCGCCGGGAGAGCCAGACCACCGGGAACGGGTGCGTCCAATCCGGCGCTCGACCGAGCGGGCGCCGTCACCGTCACGGGAACCGAGCCGGGCCTGCCAGGACCGAGTGTTCGGGGGCAGGCACCGGTGTCCGTGGGAGCTGTTCGGCGCCACATCGCAGCCGCGCCGACCGCGACATCGCGCCGGGCGAGCGGATCGCCCGGCGCGCGGTCGGATGCGCCGATCAGCCCTTGACGCAGAGCACCTGCCGCAGCGTCGCGACCACATCGACCAGGTCGCGCTGCGCCTCGATGACCTCGTCGATGTCCTTGTACGCGGCCGGGATCTCGTCCACCACGCCCGCGTCCTTGCGTGACTCCACACCCTCGGTCTGGGCGATGAGATCGGCGACGGTGAACTGCTTCTTGGCCGCGTTGCGACTCATCCGCCGTCCCGCGCCGTGCGAGGCGGACTGGAACGACGCCGAATTGCCCTTGCCGCGCACGACATAGGAGCGGGTACCCATGGAGCCGGGGATCAGCGCGAGATCGCCTGCGCCCGCGCGCACGGCGCCCTTCCTGGTCACCAGCATCGGCACGCCGTCGATGACTTCCTCCGCCACATAGTTGTGGTGGCAGCTTATGGGCTGCTCGAAACGCACACCGCGCTCGGTGAACTCGGCGGCGACCGCGCGGCAGACCAGGGCGAGCATCACCGCGCGGTTGCGCGCCGCGTACTCCTGCGCCCAGGTGAGGTCACGCCGGTAGGCCTCCATCTCCGGCGTGCCGGAGACGAAGACCGCCAGGTCGCGGTCGGGCAGATCGACGTTGTGCGGCAGCCCGCGCGCGATCGCCATGTGCCGCTCGGCGAGTTCCTTGCCGATGTTGCGGCTGCCGGAGTGCAGCAAGATCCACACGTGGTCGTCCTGGTCGAGGCAGACCTCGATGAAGTGGTTTCCGCCGCCGAGCGTGCCCATCTGCTTGTGCGCCTTGGACTCCCGAGACTGTACCCGGTCGTCCAACGCCCCGAACGACCCCCAGAAACGGTCCCAGCCCGCCCGCAGCGTCGCGGTGCTCGCGCCGAGCCCGGCGACCTGGTGGCCGAGCCGGATGACGTCGACGGCGTCGCGATGTGCCTGGAAGCCCACCGGCACCGCTGCCTCGATGCGCGACCGCAGCGAACGCAGGTTGTCGGGTAGATCCGCCGCGGTGAGGTCGGTGCGCACGCTCTCCATGCCGCAGCCGATGTCCACGCCCACCGCGGCGGGCGACACCGCGTCCCGCATCGCGATCACCGAGCCGACCGTGGCCCCCTTGCCGAGGTGCACGTCCGGCATCACGCGGACGCCGTGGACCCATTTCAGCGCGGCGATATTGCGCAGCTGCTGGAGCGCGGCCTGCTCGACCTCGTGCTCGTGGGCCCACATCAGCGTCTGCGCCCGGGTGCCGCGCAGCTCGACGGGAAACATGGTTCCGATCCTTCCGTTGGTCTTCCACATCAACGGTAGGGACCGGCGGCACCCGGCGCACCCGAATATCCGACCGACCGGGATGGTGGATCAGCGAACGGCGGTCTCGAACCGCGCCCGGTAGGCGCGCTCGGCGTTTCCATGCGCGATGGCGCCGACCAGCGTTTCGGCGTCGGCGGTGGTGATCGCGTCGTCGGCGATCCACTCGTCGATCAGCTTGCCGAGGCCGCGCCGCCAGAGCAGCGCGCCGAGGTAGTGCAGTTCCGGCAGCCCGTAGCCGTCCGAGGAGTAGCACAGCGCACGGAACGGGGCGAGTTCGAGCGTCTCGGCGAGCACGACCCCGGCCCGCTGTCCCACGTAGGGGATGGTCAGGCCGAGATCGAGGTGGACGTGGTCGAAGACGTGCGCGAGATAGGCGGCGTGGCGGTGGAACGGCCAGCAGTGCAGCAGCATCACCGACAGGCCGGTGCCCGCGGTCCGGCGCAGGAAGTCGGTGAGCAGCAGCGGGTCGCCGTGCCGGAGGCGCAGATCCGGATCACCGAACCCGGTGTGGAATTGCAGGGGGAGACCGAGTTCGGCGCCGATCCGCGCGCCGAGCCCGACCAGCCAGCCGAGGAACTGCGGATCGGTGAGCCGGTGTTCGGGCGCGAAACTGGTCGGCGGGTGATCCCGCAGCGGGAAGTCCAGACCGCACCGGTAGGCGACGATCGTCTTGAGCCCGACGGCGCCCGCGGCCCGCGCCCGCACCTCCGCCTCGATGTGCTCGTACACCCCGGACACCGCGCCGACCTGGGCGATGACCCGCTCGGCCACCGCTTCGAGCCGCACCACCTCGCGCACGTCGCCCTCCACCAGGGCGGCGAAATCGGCCGTGCCTCCCCCGATTCCGGTGTCCAGGCACCATCGGGTCACCCCGGTCGCGCGCAACAGCCGCGCCGCGACCTCGCGCCCGCCGAGGCTCGCCCGATGCCGGAGGTAGACATCCGGGCCGACGTGGGCGGGCAGGTCGAGCGCGGGCGCGCACCAGCGGCGCACGGCGAGCCCGATCGCGGAATCGAAATTGCCGTGAGCGCCCTCACCGAGCAGGCGCTCGAAGCCGCGACGGTCCAGATTCGCGGTGTCCACGCCGTGGCAGTGGTGGTCGGTGAGCCGGACACCGTCGGTGAGCATGTCAGAACCGCCGGCGCGTCAGGGCGACGAGTTCTTCGGCGCTCGAGCCGGCGTACCGCTGCGCTTCCGCGCGGCGCACGGTCAGCAGCGCGTCGTGCAGTTCGACGCCCATGGCGTCGGCGAGCACCTCGGACGCGGCGAGGTGGTCGGCGGCTTCGGCCGGCGTGGTGGGGAGGCGGCGCACATCCGCCATCATGCGTGCTTCGGCGTCGAAATTCGCGGGGTCACCGGTGATCTCCGCCGGAAGACGTAACCGTTCTGCGACACCGGCGAGCCCGGCGGCGATGACCGACCCCACGATCAGGTACGGATTGCCGGTCGCGTCGAAGCACTTGATCTCGGCGTTGGCCGCCCACCCCTCGGTGCCGTGCACCCCGGTGACGAACCGCAACGCGGCCTCTCTGGTCTCGCGTCCCCAGCACTGCCAGACCCCGGCCCAGCGCGACGGCGCCAACCGCAGGAAGCTCGCCGGATTGCCCGCGCCGACCGCGACCAGCGCGGGCAGTTCCCGCAGCACTCCCGCCAGGAACGCCGCACCGATCGGTCGCATGCCGTGCGGACCGTCGCCGCCCGCGAACAGCGGGCCGTCGTCGTCGGTCACCGACAGGTGCAGGTGCGCACCGGACCCGGCGCCGTCCGGCTCGATGCACGGGGCCAGCACCGCCCGCATGCCGTGCCGTGCGCTCACCTGACGGATCGTGTGCCGGACCAGAACGGCATCGTCCGCGGCGGCGACCGGTTCGGACGGTTCGACCGACAGTTCCAGTTGCCCGAGCGCGTATTCCGGGTGGAATTGCGCGACGGCGATCCCTTGCCGCTCCAGCGCCGCGACCAGGTCGGCGGCGTAGTCGGCGACCTGCCCGAGCCGCACCAGGCCGTAGGCGGGGCCGTCGATCGCCGGGGTGAAGCCGTCGACGTCGTCGGCGCGCCCGACCGCCCATTCGGTCTCGAAGGCCATGGCCAACCGCAGCCCCGCCGCCCGCGCCGCCGCGGTCTGGCGGGCCGCGAAGTGGCGCTGACAGGCGACGAAACGGCTTCCGTCCTGGGTGTATTTGTCCGTGGGCGCCCACGCCCAGCCGGGCTGACAGGCCAATTCGGTCAGCCTGGACAGATCCGGGATGAGCCGCAGATCGCCGTCGGGGCCGCCGAGATAGCGCCCGACCGCCATCAGGTCGTCGAAGGCGAAGGTCTCGAAGCACGGCGACACCCCGACGCCGTACCTGGCCGCCGAGCCCAGCCGCTGCGTCGGGACGGCTTTCACGCGCGTGATACCCGCGTTGTCCACGAAGCTCAGCGCGACCATGGACGCGTCCAGCCCTTGGATGTGCGCGGTGTCGCTATCGGCGGGAATGCGCTCCGGCGTAGCCATGCCCATCACGATATCGCCGCTACTCCGCGACCAGAGCGGCGGTGATCTCCTCGCGTGCCGGAATCGAGCTGCTCGCGCCCAACCGGGTCGTCGCCAGTGCTCCTGCCGCACAAGCCCAGGTCAGCGCCCACTCGGGGCCGCGATGCCAGGCGGCGGCCAGCGCACCGGTGAAGGCGTCGCCCGCGCCGGTGGTGTCGACGACGTCCACCCGCGGGCTCGGCCGGGACAGGCGGGCGCCGCCCGGCCCGCGATAGTCCGCGCCCGCCGCCCCACGGGTGACGACCACGTGCGCGACGGCGTCGAGGTCCGCGCCCAGTTGCTCCGCCTCGCCCGAATTCACCACGGCCACATCGACATCGGTCCACAGGTCGGCGGGCAAGGGGCGCGCCGGTGAGGGATTCAACAGCACCGTCGTGTCGTTGGCGTGTGCGTGGCGCGCCGCGGCGGCGACCGTTTCGACTGGAATCTCCAACTGGCACACCAGGATATCGGCCGCCGCGATGGCCGCGAGATCGTCGTCGGTCAGCTCGGTCATCCGGGAGTTGGCGCCCCCGACCACGATGATGCTGTTCTCGCCGTCGTCGTCCACCACGATCGTGGCGATGCCGCTCGGCCCGGCGACGGTGCGCAGCCGGTCGGCCGACACCGCCGCATCCGTGAGCGCGCCGCGCAGTTCGGCGGCGAAGACGTCGTCGCCGACCGCCCCGAGAAAGCGCACCGCACCCCCCGCCCGCTGCGCCGCGATGGCTTGATTGGCGCCCTTTCCGCCCGGCACCATGGCGAAGCCGCTGCCGAGGACCGTCTCGCCGGGGACCGGCCTGCGTGCGGTCGTGGTCACCAAGTCCATGTTGATGCTGCCGAGCACCACGATCGCGGGAGCGTCCGGTTCGACCGTCATATCGCCGGACGGTAGTCGCCCGGCGCGAGTCGCGCACGCGTCGTGAGTGCCCGTCACAGCGGGTGGAATCGGCGTTGTGCCCGGTGCGTAGGCTGTACCCATGACGGTAGGAACGACCACCCAGCCGGATGTCCGCGAGGTGGTGCACGAGGCCGCCCGCAAGGCCAGGGTCGCGTCGCGGGCACTCGCCCAGCTGACGACCGCGCAGAAGAACGACGCCCTGCACGCCGCGGCCGACGCGCTGCTGGCCGCCGCCGACCGGGTGCTGGCCGCCAACGCCGAGGACATCGCCGCGGCGCAGGCCGCGGGCATCGAGGAGTCGCTGCTGGACCGGCTGCGGCTGACCGAGCCGCGCATCGACGGCATCGCCTCGGGGCTGCGTCAGGTGGCCGGGCTGCCCGACCCGGTCGGTGTCGTGGTGCGCGGCTCGACCCTGCCCAACGGCTTGGAGATCCGGCAGGTGCGCGTGCCGCTCGGCGTGGTCGGCATGGTGTATGAGGCCCGGCCGAACGTCACCGTCGACGCGTTCGGGCTCGCGCTCAAGTCCGGTAACGCCGCCCTGCTGCGCGGCTCGTCCTCGGCGGCCCGGTCGAACGCCGCGCTCGTCGCGGTGCTGCGCGAAGCGCTTGCCGCGCAGGACATCCCGGCCGATGCCGTGCAGTTGCTGCCGAGCGAGGACCGTTCCAGCGTCACCCATCTGATCCAGGCCCGTGGCCTGGTCGACGTGGTCATTCCACGCGGTGGCGCCGGGTTGATCAACGCGGTCGTGCGCGACGCGCGGGTGCCCACCATCGAGACCGGCACCGGCAACTGCCACGTCTACGTGCACGCCGCCGCCGATCTGGAGATGGCCGAGCGGATCCTGATCAACGCCAAGACCCGTCGTCCGAGCGTGTGCAATGCCGCCGAGACCGTCCTGATCGACGCCGCGATCGCCGAGACCGCGCTGCCCCGGCTGACCGCGGCGCTGGAGCGCTCCGGCGTCACCATCCACGGTGACCTGCCCGGCCAGGTTCCGGCCACCGACGCCGACTGGGGCGAGGAGTACCTCACCCTGGACATCGCGCTCAAGGTGGTCGACGACCTGGACGCGGCCATCGAGCACATCAACACCTGGGGCACCGGCCACACCGAGGCCATCGTCACCGGCGACCTCGCCGCCGCGCGCGAGTTCACCGGCCGGGTCGATGCCGCCGCCGTGATGGTGAACGCCTCCACCGCGTTCACCGACGGCGAGCAGTTCGGCTTCGGCGCCGAGATCGGCATCTCCACCCAGAAGCTGCATGCGCGCGGTCCGATGGCGCTGCCGGAGCTGACCTCCACGAAGTGGATCGTCTGGGGCGAAGGACAGATCCGGCCGGTCTGACCCACGTGCGCGGCGGTCGCGGGCGACGCCGAGTCGGCGTCGGCGCAGCGCTGCCGTAGCGTGGGGGACGGTTCGGAAGGAAGGTGCCGGGTGGTGTCGGAGAGCGCAGTACAGGAGCCGATCTTCGCGTCGGTGGACGACGTGATCGAACGGTTGGCGAGCACGGGCTACCTGGCGGACAAGGCCACCGCCACCTCGGTGTTCCTCGCCGATCGCCTCGGTAAGCCGCTGCTGATCGAGGGGCCTGCGGGGGTGGGCAAGACCGAACTCGCCCGCGCGGTCGCGCAGACCTCGGGTGCGGAGCTGGTGCGGTTGCAGTGCTACGAGGGCGTCGACGAGGCCCGCGCGCTGTACGAGTGGAACCACGCCAAGCAGATCCTGCGCATCCAGGCCTCCAGCGAGAACGACTGGGAAGAGACGAAGGCCGACGTCTTCACCGAGGAGTTCCTGCTGTCGCGCCCGCTGCTGACCGCGATCCGGCGCGCCGATCCCACCGTGCTGCTGATCGACGAGACCGACAAGGCCGACGTCGAGATCGAGGGTTTGCTGCTCGAGGTGCTCAGCGATTTCGCGGTGACGGTGCCGGAGCTGGGCACGATCACTGCCAGCCGCAAACCGTTCGTGGTGCTCACCTCGAACGCCACCCGCGAGCTGTCCGAGGCGCTCAAGCGCCGCTGCCTGTACCTGCACCTGGATTTCCCGGACGAGGAGCTGGAGCGGCGCATCCTGGCCAGCCGGGTGCCCGAGCTGTCGGCGGCGGTCGCCGCGCAGCTGGTGCGGATCGTGCACGTACTGCGCGGCATGCAGCTGAAGAAGCTGCCCTCGGTCGCGGAATCGATCGACTGGGGCCGCACCCTGCTGGCGCTGGGCTTGCGGGATCTGGACGACACGACGGTGCGCGCCACCCTCGGCGTCGTCCTCAAACACCAGAGCGACCACCAGCGCGCGCTGGCCGAACTGAAGCTGGCCTGAGCCATGGCGACCGGGTCGGTCCCCGCGGAGATCGCGTCCCTGAGCGCGCCGCACGGTATCCCCGGGCATCTGGTCGGATTCGTCGAGGCGCTGCGGGCGCGCGGCATACCGGTCGGGCCGTCGGAAACGGTGGACGCGGGCCGGGTGATGACCGTGCTCGACCTGATGGACCGTGAGGTCCTACGCGAAGGGCTGGCCTGTGCGCTGCTGCGGCGCACCACCCATCGCGCCACCTTCGACGGGCTGTTCGACCTGTGGTTCCCGGTCGCCGTCGGGGAACGCGCCACCGTCCGGGACGAGATCGAGATTCCGCACACGCCCACGGGTGACGTGGACATCCCGGCGCTGCGCGAACTGCTCGCGCAACTGCTGGCGCAGGAGTCGGCGACGCCGCAGCTGGAGGCGCTGGCCGCGCAGCTGGTCGAACAACTCGGCCAGTACCAGTCCGCCCGCGGCCCGTCCTTCTCGTCCTATCAGGCGCTGAAGGAGGTCCAGCCGCAGACGCTACTGGCGCGCATCCTCGCGGGTATGGCCCTCGGACCGGACGCGAGCGAGTTCCACGCGGAGATCGCCCGCCGCACCGTTCGGCAGCGCATCACCGGTTTCCGCGCGACCGTCGAGGCCGAGACCAGGCGGCGGGTCGCCGAGCGGATCGGCCGGGAACGCGTCGCGACCTACGGCGTCGCCCGCCAAGCCGAGGAGGTCGACTTCCTGCGCGCCTCCGAAGCCGAACTCGCCGAACTCAAGCGCAGTACCCAGCGGTTGGCCCGGATCCTCGCCGCCCGCTTGGCGGCGCGACGCAGGCACGCGCGCCGCGGCGCCATCGATCTGCGCCGCACGTTGCGCGCGTCCATGTCCACCGGCGGGGTGCCCATCGATCTGGTGAACCGCAAACCGCGGCCGGGGCGACCCGAGTTGGTGCTGCTGTGCGACGTCTCCGGGTCGGTGGCCGGCTTCAGCAACTTCACGCTGTTGCTGGTGAGCGCGCTGCGCGAACAGTTCTCCCGGGTGCGCATCTTCGCGTTCGTCGACCAGATCGACGAGGTGACCAGGTTCTTCGATCCGCACACCCAGCTGGATCGGTCGATGGCCCGGATCTTCGGCGAGGCGAGCGTCGTCGGCCTGGACGGGCACTCCGACTACGGCAACGCGCTGGCCGGATTCGCGCGGAACTATCCGGATGCCGTCACCAGCCGCAGCTCGCTGTTGATTCTCGGCGACGCCCGCACCAACTACCGCGATCCCGAACTGAACACGTTGCGGTCGCTGGTCGAGGTCGCCAAACACGCGCACTGGCTCAACCCGGAACCGCGCAACCAATGGGGTTCCGGCGATTCCGCCGCGGACAGATATCGCGACGTGATCGAGATGCACGAATGCCGCTCGGCCAGACAGCTCACCGCGGTCGTGTCCCGGCTGCTGCCGGTGTAGGAAGACGAGCATGGACGACGCCGCGTTGCTGAGTTATTGCCTGTCCAAGCCGGGCGCCTGGCAGGACGAGCCGTGGGAAGGCGACGTCGTCGCCAAGGTGGGGGACAAGATCTTCGCCTTCCTCGGGGCGACGTCGGTCGGCCTGAAGTGCGGACGCACTCGCGAGGAGGCCGACGAGCTGGTCCGGGTGTACCCGGACGACGTGGCGGCCTCCGCCTACATCGGGCGGTACGGCTGGAACGTCGTCCAGCTGGGCGGCGCCGTTGCGGACGACGAAGTCCGCGAGCTGGTCGACCTCTCGTACGAGGCCGTCGTGCGCAAGCTGCCGAAGAGCAAACGCCCGACCATGTGACTGAAAAGGGTTCGTTAAGCGAACCTTTGGCGCGCGCCGACAAGATCGGCGCCCATGGTGAACACAACGCCCCAGGGTCCGGCGGCGGTGCACGACAATTATTCGTTCCAGGTCGACCTGCGCGGAATCGTCGATCTGCTTTCTCATCACCTCTACTCGAGTCCTCGGGTCTACCTGCGCGAGCTGTTGCAGAACGCCGTCGACGCGGTCACCGCGCGCACCCGGCTCGATTCCCGGGCTCCCACCGCCATTCGCCTCACCGTGGACGAGGCCGGCGTGCGGATCAGCGATCCCGGCATCGGTCTCACCGAGAGTGACGTCCACCGGTTCCTCGCCACCATCGGCCGCTCGTCCAAGCGGGACGACATCGAAGGCGCCCGACGGGAGTTCCTCGGGCAGTTCGGCATCGGGCTGCTGGCCTGTTTCACGGTGGCCGAGAGCATCCGGGTGGTCACCCGCTCGGCTACCGATCCGGCCGCGCCGCCCGTCGAATGGCTGGCTCGCGCCAACGGCACCTATGCGGTGCGCCCGCTGGATCCGGACGACCACGCGGAGCCGGGCACCACGGTGTGGCTCAGCCCGCGCGGCGGGGCCCGGGAGTGGTTCCGACCGGAGCGGGTGACCGATTTGGCGCGCGAGTTCGGGTCCCTGCTGCCCTATGCGGTGACGGTGGAGTCGGACGGCGTCGTGACGACGATCACCGAGGGTGTGCCGGTCTGGCGGCGCGCGTACCCGTCGGCGGAACAGCGCAGGGTCGCCCTGCTCGAGTACGGTCACCGGACGCTGGGTTTCGCCCCGCTCGACGTGATAGACCTCGATGCCGGTGCGGCGGGGGTCAGCGGGGTGGCCTATGTGCTGTCCCAACCCGGGAACCCGTCCGACAGCAGTGCGCATCGGGTGTACCTGAAGGGGATGCTGCTGGGCGACACGGTGCGGGGCGTGCTGCCGGACTGGGCGTTCTTCGTGCGCTGTGTGATCGACACCGACACGCTGCGGCCCACGGCCTCGCGCGAGGGGCTCTACGAGGACGAGCGGCTCGCCGTCGTCCGTGAGGTGCTCGGCGATCGGATCCGGGACTGGCTCACCGAGATCGCCGCCGCGCAGCCGCAGCGGCTGGCGGCGTTCCTGTCCGTGCACGCGCTCGGGGTGAAGGCCCTGGCCCGGCATTCGACCGACCTGCTGCGGATCATGCTGCCGCATCTGCATTTCGAGACCACCGACGGGCGCGTGCCGCTCACCGAGTTCGCCCGCAATCACCGCACCGTGCGGGTGACCGCGACGGTCGAGGAGTTCCGCCAGGTGGCGGCCACCGCCGCCGCGCAGGGGATCGGCGTCGTCAACGGCGGCTACGCCTACGACCGTGAGCTGGTCGCGCTGCTGCCTCGGCTGCTGCCCGGCGTGGAGGTGGTGGACCTGGACACCGACGCGATCACCGCGGCGCTCGACCCGGTCGACCCGGGCGAGGAACTGGCCCTGGCTCCGGTGCTCGCGCTGGCGCGGACCGTGCTCGATCCGCTCGCGTGCGATGTGATCGTGCGCGCCTTCCACCCGGTCACCGTGCCCGCGCTCTACCTCGACGGCCGTGCCGCCCGCAACGAACGCGCGCGGGCGCAGACCGCCGAGGACGCCGACGAACTGTGGAGCGAGATCCTCGGCGCACTGGCGGTCGCGGCGCCGCGTGCCCAGCTCGTGCTCAACCACCACAGCCCGATCGTGCGCAGGCTGGCCCGCATCGGCGACCCGGCCTTCCTGAAGACGGCGGTGGAGTCGCTCTACGGCCAGGCGCTGCTGATGACCCACCGGCCGCTGAGCGCGGCCGACACCGCGTTGCTCAACCGCGCCTTCGGCGAATTCCTCGGCTGGGCCACCCAACGCGCCGCCGGACGCGGCGAAGAGACGGAGTGAGCATGGACGCCGCCGAGATCACCACGGCACTGGCGCAGGTCTACGCCCTGCCACACGGCCGGACGCGGACCGAGCGACTGGAGACCTTGGCCGCGGCCGCGAAAAGCGGAGCGGATCGCGCGCTCGAAGGCCGGGTGCTGCTGGAGCTGGCGCAGTCGTACACCTACGCCGGGGAACGCGACCTGGCGCCGGTGGCCTACGGCCGATTGCTGCGCATCTACGACGACCACCCGGCCGAGCTGGGCTCCATGACGCATTCGGTGCACTGGTACCTGAAGTGGGTGACGTGGGGGATGATCGACAATCCGGCGATACCGTTGCCCACGATCGACCGCTGGTTCGGCGAACTGGACAAGCGGTTTCGGCAGCGTGGCTACAGTCTGCGGCCGGTGCAGGCCCTGCGCTCCGAACTCGCGCGCAAGATCGGCGACACCGCGGCGGCCGCCGCATGGCTGGAGCAGGCGCGGGCCGCCGCCCGCGACAGCATGTCCGACTGCGACGCCTGTGAGCGCAGCGAATGGGGCGTGACCAGCGTATATCTCGGCGATGACGAGGCCGCGCTCGCACACTGGAAGCCCGTGCTCGACGGCGACCGGGTCTGCGCGGAGGAACCGCACCGCGTGCTGGCCGAGGCATTGTTGCCGCTGGTGCGCACCGGTCGCGCCGCGGCGGCGCGCGGCGCGCACCTGACCGGGTATCCGCTGGTCCGGCATACCGAGGACCTGCGCCCGTCGGTGGCGCTGCACGTGGAGTTCTGCGCGCTGACCGGCAACGAGGCGCGCGGGCTGGAGATCCTCGCCGAGCACGCCGGCTGGCTGGCCGATGCCGGCGCCGACGCCGGTGCGCGCCTGGCGTTCGCGACCGGCGTGTGTGTGCTGCTGCGCAGGCTGGTCGCGCTGCGCCTGGGCGATCTTCCGCTGGCGGACGGCACGGTGGAATCGGTGCGCGCGCAGCTGGAAACCGAGATCGGCGCGCTGTGTGCCCGCTACGACGCCCGCAACGGCAGCAACGCGGTCAGCCTGCGCACGGCCGCCCGGCTTGCCGCCGAACCCCTGCTCGACCGACTACCCCTCGGGGTGCGTAGCAGGCTGCCCCGAGTCGGGACGGCGCCGGACAACGCTCCGGTCACCGACGACTTCTCCGGCGACCGGGGCGCGGAGGTACGCAGACTCGCCGAACTCGGCGCGGCCCGGCTCGCCGATGCGCCCGAGGAAGCGGAAGCGCGTCTGCGGGAAGCGCTGGCGCTCGGTACACCGGTGCTGGACCCGGAGGAGGCCGCCCGGTTGGGCGCGCAACTGGTCATCGCCATCGCGAGCCAGCCGGACCGTGCGCTCGATCTGGCCGACGCCGCGGTGCGCGCCGCCGCACGCTGGGAAGGGTTGTCCGAATCGGACGTGCTGCATCACACGGTGGTGGCCGCGCGCGCGTTCCACCGCGCCGAGCGCCACGGCGAGGCCGTCGCCCTGTTCGAACAGGCGCTCGTCGGCGGGACGCTGCCGTATCCTTCCGGCGAGCTGGCGGTGGTGCGCGCGCAGTTCGGCCGGTCCTTGCGCGCGCTGAACCGCCACCGCGAGGCCGCCCGGCAGTTCCTCGAGGCGGCACGGCTGGTCGAGCACGACCCGGAGCGGACGCGGCTGCATGCCGAGCTGGCGTGCTCGGCCGCCGGCGCACTCGAACATTGCGGGCAGGACGACGAGGCCGTGGCGGCCTACCATCGCGCCGCCGAACTGTGGGCGGGGCTGGGCGAGGTGGCGGCGCGGGCGCGGTGCGTGCGGGCGGCGGCCTGGCTCCAGGTTGCTCCCGGAGGCGATCCCGAACCGTGGCTCACCTCGATGCGGACACTGACCGCCGACCTGGCCGCGCTGACCGGGCAGTCGGCCGAGGCGACGGAGGAACTCGCGCACACCCGCGAGCAACTGGCCCGGATGCTGCGGATCGGCCGGGTGACCGAGACCAGCGCCTGACGCGGTAGCGCCGGATCAGCGGCGGGCCGGAGTGCGGGCGGGTGTCTCCAGTTCGGTGCCCGCCCCGCTGACCGGCCCGTGCGGGCCGCGCGCGACCCGTTAAGCTCGGCAGTCATGCACGAGACAGGTCGGCGCGGCCGCAAGCTCGGGGTGATGGGCGGCACGTTCGACCCCATCCACCACGGGCATCTGGTCGCCGCCAGCGAGGTCGCGCACCGGTTCGACCTGGACGAAGTGATCTTCGTCCCGACCGGACAGCCGTGGCAGAAATCGCACAAGCGGGTCAGCCCGGCCGAGGACCGGTACCTGATGACCGTCATCGCGACCGCGTCCAATCCCCGGTTCTCGGTGAGCCGCGCGGACATCGACCGCGGCAAGGTGACCTACACCGTCGACACCCTGCGCGAGATGCAATCGACCTATCCCGACGCCGAGCTGTACTTCATCACCGGTGCGGACGCGCTGGCCAGCATCCTGACATGGCAGGATTGGGCGGAACTGTTCGACTTGGCGAAGTTCGTCGGGGTGAGCCGTCCGGGGTACGAGCTGAACATCGACCATCTCGCGGAGCATCTACGGGATCTCCCGGCGGATGCCGTGACCATGGTCGAGGTCCCCGCGCTGGCGATCTCGTCGAGCGAATGCCGTCGCCGCGCCGCCGAGAACCGGCCGGTGTGGTACCTCGTCCCCGACGGCGTGGTGCAGTACATATCGAAGCGGCACCTGTATGTGCCCGGAGCAGCGGAAGGTAGCTGAGCGTGAGCGAGCGCAGCGAAGGTGCGGGGATGAGCGAGCGAACCCTCGACCAGGCCGCGAGTGCGGTCCAGCCGGAGTCGAGCGCCATGGGGGTGCAGGCATGACCGCGTCGACGGAGTCGGTGGAGATCGCGCAGGTCGCCGCGCTGGCCGCGGACGAGAAGCTGGCGTCCGACGTGGTGGTGCTCGACGTCTCCGAGCAACTGGTGATCACCGACTGCTTCGTGATCGCGTCCGCGCCCAACGAGCGTCAGGTCAACGCCATCGTCGACAACGTCGAGGAGAAGCTCCGCGCGGCCGGGCACAAGCCGGTCCGGCGCGAGGGCACCCGCGAAGGCCGCTGGGCGCTGCTGGACTACGTCGACGTCGTCGTGCACATCCAGCACAACGACGAGCGCAATTTCTATGCGCTGGAACGGTTGTGGAAGGACTGCCCCGTCGTGCCGGTCGCCGGCCTCACCGGGGCCGCGCCGGAGACGCGCGCCGCGGCGACGGAGGACGAGGCGCGATCGTGAGCAGATATGCCGGCGTGCGCACCCTGATCCTGTTGCGCCACGGGCAAACCGAATGGAACGCCACCGACCGGATGCAAGGCCAGATCGACACCGATCTCACCGAACTCGGTCGCCGACAGGCCAAAGAAGCGGCGCGGGAACTGGTTTCGCGCAATGCCATCGCGATCCACTCCTCGGACCTGCGGCGGGCCTTCGACACCGCGACAGCGCTGGCCGAGCACACCGGGCTCACCGTCGTGCCCGACGTCCGGTTGCGGGAGACCAATCTCGGTGACTGGGAGGGATTGACCCATCTGGAGGTCGACGCCGACTATCCGGGCGCGCGCATGGCGTGGCGGCTGGACGCGCGCTACACCCCGCCCAACGGCGAGAGCAAACTCGAGGTCGGGGCGCGGTCGCTGCCGGTGGTGCGGGAGTTGCTGGTCGAGCGACAGGACTGGCCGGGCCGGACTATCATCCTGGTGGCGCACGGCGGGCTGATCGCCGCCCTCACGGCCGCGCTGCTCGACCTGCCGCCACAGAACTGGCCCATCCTCGGAGGACTCGCCAATACCAGCTGGGTGCAGCTCAGCAGTCACGGCCCGAGCATCGAACAGCCCGGTTGGCGTCTGGATGTGTGGAACGCAGCGGCGAAGGTAGCACCGGATGTCCTCTGAAGAGCCGATCAGATCGGTCCCGGACGAATTGTTCCGTAAGGTGTCGGCGAAGCCCGAACGGCAGTTGCCGGACGCCCTGTTCGGCCCGCCACCGGCTCCCCGCGAACCCGAGGCTACGTCCGAAGGAGCTTCGGGCCCGGCCGTGGAAACCGGCGGATCCGAGTCCGCCGACGAAGCCGACGCGGAGGACGACGGATCCGGCGACATCGTCACCGCGGCGGAGGCGCCGGGGAACGCCGGTGGTGACACCTCGTCCGTCGGTACCGGGAACGACGCACCGGAGCCGATCGCCGAATCGGTGGAAGCGCTCGGTGCATCGGCTGCCGCAGCTGCGGAGGTTTCTGCGGCCGGGCTCGGTGGATCGGTTGGCGCAGTGGCGGATGAATCTGCGGCAGCGTTCGGTGCATCGGCTGCCTCAGCAGTGGACGAGTCCGCCACTACTGTTTCGGCATCCGCGACCGCCGACGAGCCCGCCGAAACGCGGGAAGCCGCGCGCCCGGTGCTGCTGGTGATCGCCGATTCCCTGTCCTACTTCGGACCCAAGGGCGGGCTGCCCGCCGACCATCCGCGTATCTGGCCGAATCTCGTTGCCGCCGAGCTGGATTGGGATGTAGAACTGGTCGCCCGGATCGGCTGGACCTGCCGCGACGCCTATTGGGCGCTGATCGGCGATCCCCGGGTGTGGGCGGCGGTGCCGCGCGCAGGCGCGGTGGTCTTCGCCGTCGGCGGCATGGACACGCTGCCCTCCCCGCTGCCGACCGCGCTGCGCGAACTGATCCGCTATGTGCGCCCGCCCGCGCTGCGCCGCGTCGTCCGCGCCACCTACAACTGGCTGCAGCCCAAGCTGTCGAAACTCGGCAGGCCCGTGGCGCTTCCGCCGAAGGTGAGCGTCGACTACCTGGAACAGTGCCGCACCGCGCTGGCGCAGTTGCGTCCCGACCTGCCGGTCGTCGCGGTGCTGCCCTCGGTGCACAACTGCGAGGCCTACGGTCGCGTGCATTCCGGGCGGCCACGGGCGGTGGAGGCGCTACGCGCCTGGTCGGGCCGCACTTCGGTGCCGCTGGTCGACCTGGGTGAAGCGGTGCGCGACAACATCTTCTCCGGCGAAGCCAACCCGGACGGCATCCATTGGGGCTGGGACGGTCATACGGCGGTGGCCAACGCGATGGTCAAGACCTTGCAGGAGGTTCGGTAGTCCGTGGCAGTCGTGGTCGTCACCGATTCGTCCGCCAGCCTCCCTGCCGAACACCTCGACGAGCTGGATATCGCCGTCGTCCCGCTGCACGTCCTGGTCGGTGACCGGGCGATGCGGGAAGGCGTCGATCCGGTCGAGATCGACTACGCGTCTGACACCGTGACCACCTCGGCCGCCTCGCCCGGCGAGCTGCGCGCGGTGTACGAGCGGGCTTGGGAACGCAGCGGGGGCGATGGCGTTGTCGCGGTGCACCTCTCGCGTCGGCTGTCCGGAACGTGGGAGGCCGGTCGGCAGGCCGTACGCGATATGGACGCCGCCGACCGGGTTCGCCTGGTCGACTCGCTGGGCGCCGGGCTGGCCACCGGGCTGCCCACGCTGGCTGCGGCGCGGCGGGCCAAGGCCGGGGCGCCGCTGGATGTGGTCTACGACGCGGCGGTCGCCGCCGCCGCGCGGGCCCGCACGTTCATCCTGGTCAATCGCACCGAGCAGCTGCGCCGCGGCGGCAGGCTGTCTTCGGCGGCGACGTTCTTCGGCAGCGAGCTGGTCACCAAGCCGCTGCTGCACATCGTCGAAGGACGGCTGGAACTGCGCGAGAAGGTCAGGACACGCTCCAAGGCGTACGCGAAACTCGTCGCCGCGGCGGTCGACGCGGCGGGCGAGGACGGCGCCGCGCTTGCCGTGCAACACCTCGGCGCCGAGGACGCCGCCCACACCATCGCGGGCCAGCTGCGCGAACTCGTCCCCGGCATCCGAGAACTCATCGTCGCCGAATTCGGGCCCGCGCTGGCGGTGCATCTCGGCGTGGGAGCGCTGGGCGTGCTGGTCGTCCCGGGCGGGTGTCACTGAGCGTTTCCGAACGGCGGGTCGGGCAATGATCTCGGTGATCCGATTGCTCGTGCGGCACCGGCGGTCCGGCTAGCGTCGGGGGATGAGTTCTGTGCGCCCGCCGCTCACTGTGACCGCGGTGGACTGGGAGCATCCGGACGCGGTGACATTGCGTGACGAGATGGCCGCCGAGGTCGGGCCGCGTTACGCCCATCTGGCCAGACAGTTGCCCACGAACCCGAATGCGGTCGACCCGGCCACCGTGCACAGCACCTTCGTGGCGTACTCCGACGGTCCGGTCGGCCACGCCGCGTTGCGGTGGAACGCGGAGGAGCTCGAGGTCAAGCGGATGTTCGTCCGCCCAGCGCATCGCGGTTCCGGCGCTGCGGGGTTGTTGCTCACCGCAGCAGAGGATGCCGCCCGGGCGGCCGGGCGCCCTCGGGTGATCCTGCAGACCGGTCACCTGCAACCGGAAGCCGTACGCTTCTACGAACGTAGTGGCTACCATCGGATCCCGATTTTCTCGCCGTACGAGGTGCTTCCCTTGTCGAATTGCTTCGCCAAGGATTTGGGCTAGCCGAATTGCTTCCTTCCGCCTGCGGTCGGGTTGCGGCGTCGTCGTTCGGTTGCTCAGGCGAGCGCCGGGATGAGCGTTGTCCTGCCGTCACCGCGTCGGGGGCACGGACGGATTCGCTGTCCCGATGTCTCGGTTGGTCGTCACGGCCGGTCGGAAATCGGTGACATCCATCGCGGTTAGGTCGAGTGCGACCGTTCGGGCGGGCGTCGAGCGGGGAAGGCTCGTATGCGTAGTCGACGGCGCGTCGGGATGACGACTCCGACCGGTCGACAGCGAGTTGTGCACAGTCCGGGTGTGCTCAACAGGCTCATCGAATCGGCTGGTCGGACCGATTTTCTCGCCGGTCGGCGGCACTACCGTCGCCGCCATGTCACGACAGGACGAACGCGAGCGGGTACGACGGCGATTGGGAGAGCTGACCGCCCGGGTCGGCGCGAGCAGAACGGCCGGTGCGGGCATCGGGGCGGCGGAGCCGGACGCAGAGCGCGGGCCGTCCGGCTGGGCGACGGCGCGTTCTCCGCGCGGCGAGCCCCCGCGCAGCGCCGACCAGCGGGACAGTGCGCGCCGCACGAAATCTGCCCGCGCAACGGCCGCCGACCAACGCCGGGGACGATCGGGCATGGCGGTGCTCCCGCCGCTCGCTACCGAAAGCGCGGTGGATCCCGGATCGAAGACGAGTCGCGCGACGCGTGTCGACGGCTTCGGTCCAGTAGCCGGAAAGGGGCGCTCGGTGGCTCGGGACGTCGGTGCGGCGGCTTCCCGCGCGGCGGGGTCCGAGCAGGACGCAGACGGGCACGACTCGGCACACTCCGGTGGCGTCGCCGATGGCGCTGCGCACCAGCGTGCCCCGCTGCCGGACGAGAGTTCGGGCGGTACCGGGAAGTGGGATCTGCTGCGGCTGTCCGGCGCTCCGGCGCCCGATCGGGAAGCCGATGACGATGTCGGTCGCATCCGCTCTCCAGGCTGGCTGGAGGCGCCGACGGCCGGACCGCACTGGCGGCGTCGGCTTGTACCCGAACGGTTCCGGGGCATCCGGCTGGACGCGGGCCGTCGCGGAGTGCGCGCCCTCGCGCTGGTCGGGATCGCCGCGATGGTCGTCGCCGGGGTAATGGCTTTCCGTGAGCGCCCGATCGCTCGCCCGGTGCCGCCGGCGATCGGGCAAGCCGCCGTCGCGGCGACACCCGGCTCTCCCGCACCGGTGGGCGCGGTCAGGGAATCACCAAGGCGTACCGAGCCCGGCCCGCCGACGGCCGAATTGGTGATCAGTGTGGTCGGTTTGGTCCAGCGCACCGGTTTGGTCCGCTTGCCCGAAGGTTCCCGTGTCGCGGACGCGCTCGCCGCGGCGGGCGGCCCGAGCGCGGGTGCGGACACCACCGGCCTGAATCTGGCCCAGCGGTTGTCGGATGGCGATCAGGTGCTGGTGGGGCCGGTCGCGCCGAGTTCCGGCGCGCCGCAGCAGGGCAGCAGCACGATCGGCGCGGGCGGGCGTCCCTCCTCGGGGTCGGCCGCCGCACCGAGCCGTCCATCGAGCCCGGCGGGCCGGATCGATTTGAATACGGCCTCCGAATCCGAACTCGACGCGCTTCCCGGTGTCGGGCCTGTCACCGCGCGCGCCATAGTCGGCTGGCGGACGACCAACGGCCGCTTCACGTCGGTCGAGCAACTCGGCGAAGTCGACGGCATCGGTCCGGCCCGCCTGGCCCGGTTGCGCGATCTGGTGCGGGTATGACCGCCGGGGGATCGACGGAATCTCGCCGACGGGGCGGATCTCGCCCGAAGTCGCCGACCGGTCCGAGCACCGAAGGCATCCGAGGCCGGCAGGAGGTCGCTTCGGCGGAGGAACCGGGCGCCGTACAGGTGCTGGACGCTCGTCTGCTACCCGCCGCCTTGTGCTGTTGGGGCGCGACCATTGTGGCGGTGGCAGCGGGGTGGCGGGCGGGGGTTGCGCTGGCGGTCGCGTTGACGGTCTCGGCCATCGGGCTGTGGATGCTGTTGCTGTGGGCCCTCGCGCACCGCGGCGAACGCCGGCGGGCGGTAGCGGTGGTGGCGCTCGCGGCGGTGCTGCTGGGTGCGGGATTCGCGGCTGCCGCGGCATGGCGGGAACATCGCGTGGCGACCCACCCGCTGCGGGCGGCGGCGGGACAGTCCGTGCAGGTGGTGGTCACCCCGACGGACGACCCGAAACCGTTGCGCGGCAGAGTCTCCGGTGCGAATCGGCAATGGGTGGTACGCGCGGAGCTGCGAGAGTACCGGCGCGGTGGTGTCACCGTGCATACCGGCGGCGCGGTGGTCGTCCTTGCCTCCGGCCCGGAGTGGGCCGGCTTGTCGCCGGGCGGGCCGGTCGAGTTCCGCGCCCGGGTGCAACAGCCGCGCCGGGCCGACCTCACCGTCGTGACCCTCCACGCGCAAGGATCACCCGCCGCCGGGCCGCTGCCCTGGTGGCAGCGCGGCGCCGATACGGTGCGCGCCGCCTTCGCCGCATCGGCCGTGCGCGCACTGCCGTCCGACTCCGCGGGGCTGCTGCCCGCGCTGGTCGTCGGGGACACCTCAGCGCTGTCCGAGCATGTGCGCGAGAACTTCGAGATCGCCGGGCTGCAGCACCTGACGGTGGTCAGCGGGGCGAATTTCACCATCTTGCTTTCGGTCGTGTTGTTCGTCGTGCGCCTGCTGACGCTCGGCCCGCGCGCCGCCGCGGCCGTCGCCGCCGCGGCCTTGCTCATGTTCGTGGTCGTCGCGCGGCCGGACCCCAGTGTGCTGCGCGCCGGCGCGATGGGCGCGATCACCCTGCTGGCCGTGCTCACCGGTCGGCGTAAGCAGGCGCTGCCCGCGCTGTGCGCCGCGATCATCGCGTTGCTCGCCCTGTGGCCCGCGCTCGCCGTCAACGCGGGGTTCGCGCTGTCGGTCGTCGCGACGGGCGGCCTGATTCTGCTGGCGCCGAGTTGGGCCGACTGGCTGCGCGCCCGGGGATGGTGGCGGGTGGCCGCCGAGACGGTCGCCGTGTCCGCCGCGGCGTTCGTGGTGACGACGCCGATCGTGATCGCGCTCACCGGGCGGCTCAGCCTGGTCACGGTGCTCGCGAATGTGCTGGTCTCCCCGGTCATCGCGCCGGTCACCGTCGCCGGGGCGGGCGGAGCGGTGCTGGCGAGCCTGTGGGCACCGCTCGCCGACCTGGTCCTGCGCTGCGCGGCGCCACCGCTGTGGTGGTTGCTGTGGGTGGCCCGCCACGCGGCCGCGCTGCCCGGCGCCTCCGTCGCGGTGCCGGGCGGAGCGGTGGGGGGAGTGATCGCGGGTGTCGTCGTAGCGATCGTGGTCGCGGCCTCGCGTGCCCGAGCCGTGCGGCGGGTCGCCGCCGCGGTGGTGCTCGGTGTGGCGGTGGTCCTGGTGCCGGTGCGGATCTGGCATCCGGGATGGCCACCCAGCGGGTGGGTCTTCGCGGCCTGCGATGTCGGACAAGGAGACGGTCTGGCTCTGTCGGTCGGCCCCGGCGCCGCGGTCGTGATCGATGTGGGGCCGGACCCGCGCCCGATTCGTACCTGCCTGGACCGGTTGCGCATATCGCGCATCCCCCTGTTGATCCTCACCCATCCGCACGCCGACCATATCGACGGGCTCGCCGGCGCGTTGCATGGTCGCGCGGTCGACGCGATAGCCGTCGGCATTCACGAACTCGACGGGCTTCCTCCGCCTGCGCCACCCGGCGAAGCCCATCGGGTGCCTGCGGACGTCGGTCTCGGATGCGGTTCCCCGCCGACACCGGCTGCGGACGGATACGGCCGTACCGGTTTCGGGAAAACCTATGGGGAGGATGACCGAAGCCGTCTGGTCGGTCAGAGCGGGATGCGAAGCGTGTCGCTCGCAGATCGTCGTCTTTCTCAGCGGGAGTGGCATACGCAAATGACCTGTAGTGCAGTGGAATACGCGAGTGGAAGGCCGGCGCGTCGCTCGGGTGAGGTGGGCGCCCCTGTCTCAGGTCTCGCCCAGGTCGTGACCATCGCCAGAGGCGCGGGCGTGCCGCTGCTGGAATTGTCGGCCGGAAACCTGCTGAGTTTCGGGTCGATCGAGCTCCAGGTGCTCGCGCCGTCCACAAACGGCCCGCGACCGGTCCGGGGCACCGAAACCGAGGACGCCAATGACCGTTCGGTTGTCGTCACCGCCCGCACGCCCGCAGGACGCCTCCTGCTCACCGGGGACATCGAGGCGTCCGCCCAGCGCGCGCTGATGCGGGCCGGGATTCCCATTCAGGCGGACGTGCTCAAACTCCCGCACCACGGATCACACACCACCACGCGCCAGTTCCTCGACGCGGTGCGTCCTCGGCTCGTACTGGTCAGCGTCGGCGCCGACAACACCTTCGGACATCCCGATGCCGCGGTGTTGGCGGACTTGTCCGCCCTCGGCGCGACGGTGGTCCGCACGGATCGGCAAGGTGACCTCGTGGTCTCCGGCAGCGACGGGAACCTCCGCGTGACGAGTGCGCGATGACGACCGGCGGGCACAGGAGGCCAGGGGCGACGCGAAGCCCACGCGATCGGGCCTCTACCGCTGGGACGGCGACCCCGGGCGGCCGAATGCTGCGCCCCGTCGGTGCAGGGGGATCCGGATGCTATGAGCCCCGTCGGGTGCAGGGACGCGATGCGCATCGGATGCCATTCGGTGGGCCGGATCCGCCGGCGCGGAACCGCCGGGAGCCGTGGCGGACAGGAGTTCGGGCGCAGTGCGAGCCGCGGCTCGGTCCGATGGGGTCGGCGGGAGCCGAGCATCGCGGTCTGCCGGGTGGCGGAGCCACGATATCCGGTGGGCCGGGGGAGGTGAGGTGTCGGTCCCGGATCGTAGGATCGGGCTGTGGACAAGCGCGGCGAACAGAGCAATCCGGCAATGCCGTCGAGCACGGTGCCCCCCGGTCCCGGGGAAACGCTGTCGTGAGCGAGCGACCAGCGCCGGTGCACCTGGTACTCGGGGAAGAAGAGCTGCTGATCGAGCGGGCGTTGAGTGCGCTGACCGCGCAGGTCCGGGCGTTGGCTCCCGATCCGGACGCGGTGCCCGTCGATCGACTGCGCGCGGGGGACGCCAGCACCGCGGAACTGGCGGAACTGCTGAGCCCGTCGCTGTTCGCCGAAGACCGGGTGATCATCCTGGAGGCCGCGGCCGAGGCGGGGAAGGACGCGGTCGCGGTGATCACCGAGGCGGCGCAGAGCCCGCCCGAGGGCGTGGTGCTCGTCGCTCTGCACTCCGGAGGTGGCCGGGCCAAGGCGCTCGCGCCCGCCTTGCAGAAAGCCGGGGCCGTTACTCATGACTGCGCGAAGCTGACCAAAGCCGCCGAGCGCGTCGAGTTCGTGCGCGGTGAGTTCCGCACCGCCGGCGTGCGGGTGTCCGGCGAGGTCGTCCAAGTGGTGCTGGAGGCAGTGGGCTCGGACCTGCGTGAGCTGGCGGCGGCGTGCGGGCAGTTGGCCGCGGACACCGGCGGAAAGATCGATGTGGCGGCCGTGCGCCGCTACTACTCGGGCAAGGCCGAGGTCTCCGGATTCGACGTGGCCGAACTCGCGGTTGCCGGCGATCGCCCCGGTGCCATGGAGGCGCTGCGGTGGGCGAACGACCGTGGCGTGCCGCACGTCCTGCTCGCCGACGCGCTCGCCGACTCGGTGCACACCATCGCGCGCGTCGGCTCGGCGGGCCGCGGTGATCCGTTCAAACTGGCCCAGCAACTCGGCATGCCGCCGTGGAAGGTGAAGAAGGCGCAAGCCCAGGCTCGCAACTGGACCCCCGCGACCATCGGCTCCGCCCTTCAGGTCGTCGCCACCCTCAACGCCGATGTGAAGGGCGGCGCCGCCGATACGGGCTACGCGTTGGAACACGCCCTCACCCGAATCCTCGATCTGCACGGGGCGGGCTGATCGCGCCTGATTCGATCAGCCCGCCGACATCGACCGGTTCCGAGTGATCAGCTCACACGATCGGTGCCGCGCAGGCGATCAGATCTGGCAGACCGGGCTGGGGTGCAGCAGCCAGCAGAGGACCGTTCCGGGTCCGCCGGACCCGGAACCGGCCGAGCCGGTGCCCTCCGACCCGATCGGCGACGTCGCGGCGGGCGTCGACGGGGAGTCGAGGGGCAACGGGGCCGCCGAGACGGGCCTATAACGCACTGGTGAGCCGTTCTACACCCGTTCCCGTCAGCCCGGCGAGCCCTGCCGCGCGACCCGTCGCCACGAGCAGCAGATCGCCGAGCGGTCCGCTGATCTCCGCTGTCCCTGTACCCGACGACCACTCCGCGTCGGTGGCCACGAGACGGATACCGTGCAGCCGCTTCTGGCTGCCGTAGAACCGGCTGCGCAGCACGTGCTCCAGCCCGGCGACGGCTTGCTCGACGGGCACGACGCGTCGCCGGCCGAGTGGACGCGCGATGTCCTGCCCATGAATCATGGTGTCCACCAGCGGGTCCAGTGGCCCTGCCCCTGGCGCCCGCCGGGTCCACGCGGCGCCTTCCCGCAATTGCGCGATCAGTTCGGCGGGTGAGTACCGACGCGCTCGCTCGCGCGCCATCCGCTCCGTCATCCGGTTCCAGTCGCCACGCGCCCGGAGGATTCCAGCGATCGTCGCACCGAGGGTGACCCGGTTGGACAGAGTCAGGTGGGCCAAGACGTCGTGCACGGTCCAGCCCGGGCACAGGGACTCGACCGCCCACTCGGGGTAGTCCAGGTCGTCGAGGAAGTCGGCGAGCCCGAGACGTTCGGCGCGCGTCCACATCGTGATCTTGTCCAAGTCCATGGTTATCCTCCCGGTCGGTGTTGGCACCGATGTGGACGGTGCGGCGGCCCCGAACTGATCGAAGGGTGATTCGCCGCACGCGCAGCGATGATCAGCCGCGCCCTTCGATCTTCAGATCGCCGAAGGTGACGCTTCGGGTCATCGGGCGGTTCAGGAATTCGTGCGGGAATCCGAGCTCCACCGCGCCGGCTTGTTCGAGCCGGGCGAGCTGACTGGCGTCGAACTCCACGTCGAGCGCGCCGAGGTTGTCCTCCAGTTGCGCGGCGGTGCGTGCGCCGATGATCGGCGACGTGACCGCGGGATCGAGCAGCGTCCAGGCCAGCGCCACTTGCGACGGGCTGCTGCCGATCTCGCCCGCGACCTGCTTCACCACGTCGGCGATGGCGAGCCCGCGTTCGGTGAGCGAGCCGTTGGCGGCGGCCACGTTCTTGCGGCTGCCCTCGGGCGATCCGTCCACTTCGTGGTCCAGGTCGGCGCGGCTGTACTTACCGGTGAGCACGCCGCTGGCCAGCGGCGACCACGGGATCACGCCGAGGCCGAGTTCGCGTGCCATCGGGATGAGCTCACGCTCGACGGTCCGCTCGATCAGGCTGTACTCGATCTGCAGCGCGATCAGCGGTGACCAGCCGCGCAGGTCGGCGATGGTCTGCATCCGCGCGATCTGCCAGGCCGGTGCGTCGGAGATGCCGACGTAGAGCACTTTGCCCGAGCGCACCAAATCGTCCATGCCGCGCAGGATTTCCTCGACGGGGGTCAGGAAGTCCCAGGCGTGCAGGTAGAGCAGGTCGATGTAATCGGTGTTCAGCCTGCGCAAGCTGGCCTCCACCGAGCCGACCATGCTCTTGCGGTGGTTGCCGCCGGAATTCGGGTCGCCGGGGCGGCGCAGCATGGTGTATTTGGTGGCCAGCACCAGGCTTTCGCGGTTATCCGCGGTGAATTCGCCGAGCAGTTGCTCTGAGGTGCCGTTGGTGTACTGATTGGCCGTGTCGATGAAGTTGCCACCTCGGTCGACGTAGGTGTCGAAGATCTTGCGGGCCTCGTCCCGGTCCGCGCCCCAGCCCCAGTCGGCGCCGAAGGTCATGGTTCCCAAGGACAGGGGAGACACCCTGAGGCCGGAGCGGCCGAGCAGCCGGTAGGTGTCGAGGGTGCGGGCTCCGGACATGTCCAGCTCCTTGTTTCGCGATGCCATGTGGTCGGAAGACAGTTTTCAACGGCGCGCGCGGCCCAGTAAGGGAAGCTTCATCCTGGGAAGTCCAGTCCTAGGCAGCCGTAGGATCGACGGTGATGACTGGCACGGTGAACCCCATCCCGCGCCGCGACCTCAGGCCCGGCCGCGGCAGCCCCCGCGACCATGGTGGGCCAGGCAGCGGCGCGGAGTCGGCGCAGCGCGACGATCCCGGGGCCGACAGCGGCCCGCGAAGCCACACTGGGCCAGGGAAGGGCGCGGACCCGACCCAGCGTCCCGCTCGCGGTTCGGGTGGTGACGGCTGGTCCGATCACGGCGGACCCGGGAGCGAACCGGATCTGGCCCAGCGTCTCGATCGCGGTCCAAGGGGTCGGAGCCCATCTGACCACGGAGCTCCGGGGAGTGGCCAGGAGCCAGCCCCGCGCCGTGACTCCGGATCGGGCAGTGGGGGTGCGCGCACCCACGTGGGGTCCGTCAGCGCGGCGGATCGGGTGCATGAGATGGCAGCGTTCCTCCGTGCCCGCAGGGAGCGGTTGACGCCGGCCGATCTCGGATTGCCGCAGCGCAGGCAGACGCGCCGGACCCCCGGGTTGCGGCGGGAAGAGGTCGCCGAGCTGGCGGGGGTGAGCACCGACTACATCGTGCGGCTGGAGCAAGGGCGGGGGCTGCGACCGTCGGTGGAGGTGCTGAACGCGCTGGCGCGGGCACTGTGCCTGAACGACGACGAGCGCGCCTACCTTTTCGATCTGGCGCTGCAGCGGCAGCCCGACCACGGTAAGCCGAGCACGGTGCCCTCGCCCGCGCTGGCCATGCTGGTGTGTGACCTCTCGCCGTTGCCCGCGATGCTGGTCAACCATCGTTACGACATCCTGGCCTGGAACCGGGAGATGGCGGCGTTGATCACGGATTTCGGCGCGCTGCCGGAGCGGCAGCGCAACTCCATGTGGCTGTGCCTGCTCGACCCGAGCATGCGGGATTTCTATGTCAAGCGGGAGCGCATCATCCGGGAGGGCATCGCGGATCTGCGCGCGGCGTGGGCCGCGCACCCGGACGACCGGGCGCTGGCCGAGTTGATCGCCGAGTTCACCGAGTACAGCGCGGAGTTCGAGCAGGCGTGGGCCCGCCACGACGTGCGGGTGCAGGGGCGGGGCAACAAGCCGTTGCGGCATCCGCTGGTGGGTCCGCTGGTCGTCAGCTACGAGGTGCTGATGCCCGTGCAGGATCCCGACCAGCGGATCATCATCTACCGCGCCGCGGACGCGGAATCCCAGTCGGCGCTGGACCGGCTCGTCGCCGCCCTGGATGCGCCGTGACCGGGTGTCATTCCGCGGAGCTCAGCACCAGTTCGCCGTCGTCGTCCGCGTCCTCGTAGCGGCCTTCCCACTCCTCGTAGGCGGGCACGTCCTCGTCCCGGGTGACGATCCACTCCAACGAGTAACCGCCGTCGTCGTCGGGAACGAGCACATTCTCGATCTTCAGTCCGAAGCCGAGCACCTCGGCCGCGCGGATCACATCCGGCAGATCCTCGGCGCGGACGACCGTCTGATTGGCATACACGGTTACCATGCGCGGAATGGTAGCTGGAACCTCTGACACGGCGCGGGCCGAATCTTGAAAGCCCAGGTAGAACGCCCTCACGGCCAGGTTGCCGACCGGGCACGACAAAAGCCGCCGTGGTCATCGAGGCCACGGCGGCTGCGTCACAGCACGAGCGCGGTACCGGCCTGCGGTACCGGGTGGATCAGAGCTTGTTGAAGGCCAGCGCCAGCGCCGACTTCTTGTTGGCGGCCTGGTTGGCGTGGATGACGCCCTTCGAGGCGGCCTTGTCCAGCTTGCGGCTGGCGAACTGCAGGCGCGCGGCGGCGGCTTCCTTGTCACCGGCGGCCGCGGCCTCGCGGAAGCCGCGGATGGCGGTGCGCAGCGCGGACTTGACCGACTGGTTGCGCTTGCGCGCTTCCTCGTTGGTGCGGATCCGCTTCAGCTGGGACTTGATGTTGGCCACGCCGGTTCCTCGTGTTCCTGTCTGGTAGGTCTGTCCTGGGAAAGTTCGTCGAGCGCGCGACATACCCGAGGTGGACGGGTAACGCAGCGCCGAAGGTCGAGGTTACCAGTCGCCGTCCGGCACGCGAAATCGACACCCGACCGGTCGAATCGTGGGTGACGGGCTCGCGTTCCGCCGGGCAGCCGGGCGTTCGGCTGATCCCAGCCTTGGAGACCGGACCGCGACGGCGTCCAGGGAAGACGGACGGTCATGTGCTTCCTGCGTCGCGGTACCGGCCAGGGAGGCGCGAGTTGATGCGGACCAGCTATCTCGGGGCCCGCACCGCTGCCCGGCGCGGGATATCAGCACCGGGTGAGCAGCGCGTGCGGCGGGACAACAACATAAGCGGCAGCTTCACCTGCGATGATGGCATCTCTCCTGCTGTCGGGGCCGTGGCGGGGTCGATGCTGCCCGGTGTCTTCTCCGGCGGCGGCTCGACCGGCCCCGAAGTCGTTGTAGAGATCATCCGACTCGCGTAGCGTCCTCAGAGCAACCGTTGCTGTTCGAGCGGCTCTGTTGTCGAAGCGGTACCACGACTCGTCCGAGTACATGTCTGGAACGCGGAAGGTGGACAGATGTCTCCAACGGCCCAGGAAATGGTCGAAGAGGTTGTCGAGAACAAACCGATCCCCGAGAGCAAGAAGTGGGGCGCCGAGGCGCTCGGCACCTTCGTCCTGGTGATCGGTGGCGTCGGCACCGCGGTGCTGGCGGGGGACAAGGTCGGTCCGCTGGGTGTCGCGCTGGGCTTCGGCCTGTCGCTGATGTTTCTCGTCTACTCCATCGGGCCGATCTCGGGCTGTCACGTCAACCCGGCGGTCACCCTGGGGCATCTGTTGCTCGGCAGGCTCAGCGGCGTGTCCGCGGCCGGGTATGTGATCTCGCAGCTGATCGGCGGGCTCCTCGCCGGACTCGTGCTGTTCGCCCTGGCCAAGAACCTGCCGTCGTACGACCGGTCGGTGGACGGTCTCGGCGCGAACGGGTGGGGCAAACACAGCCCGTCGGCGATCCGAGGGCCGCTGGGCGAGGTGGTGGTGCAGAACGGGTTCGGGATCGCCGCCATGATCATCGTCGAGGTGATGCTCACGGCGCTGCTGGTCTTCGTGGTGCTGTCGTCCACCGACCAGCTCTCGGACGTGCCGTTGGCCGGCCTGTCCATCGGCGTCACGCTGGCGGTGATCCATTTGGTGTCGATTCCGGTGGACAACACCTCGGTGAATCCGGCCCGCAGTCTTGCCGTGGCGCCTTATCAGGACGGCGCGATGGGGCAGGTCTGGGCCTTCATCGTGTTCCCGCTGATCGGCGGGGGCCTCGGCGCGCTGCTGTACGGCCTGCTGTTCGGCCGTTCCCGCGACATGATCTCCTGACCGGCGCGTTCCCTCCCGGGTCATCGGCCCGCGGGCGCGGCGGCATCGTCAGCTCGTCGCTCGCTCCTGCGGGCCGTCGCATACCAGGGTGACCAAGGCGGGGAGGGGGAACAGCAGCAGGAAGAGGTTGGGCGCCCACCACAGCGGGCTGAAATCGCCGCGCAGCGTCCAGAACGCCAGGGCTTGCAGCCCGGCCACGCTGGTCAGCGTCAAGGAGATGGTCAGCAGGGTGCGTCCGCCCGGCCCGCGGCACAGGCTCGCCAGGCCGGTGGCGCTCGCGGCGAGGTCCAGCACGACGAACGAGTAGTTCCAGTCGCCGAGGATCGGATCGGCGTAGTCCTTGTAGGCCCACTCGGGCGGGAGCACCCGGGCGAACGCGATCGCCCAGTAGAGCAGGAAACCGATGTCGGTGACCAGCATGGCGATCTTGGTCGGCCCGAGTACGCGCGACATGTCGTCCTCAGTGCCAGGCGTATTCGGCGCAGAGCCGGTGGGCGACCAGGTCGAAGGTCTTGCGCGGCAGGATCGCGCCCTCCCTGCGTATACCCGCCTCCGGCACGTCGAGCACCCGATCCAGTCGCACCCAGCTCGGACGGCCGTCGTGGTCCCAGGGCCCGCTGCCGATGCCGATCCAGTTGCGGTCGTACGCGCGTTGCGGATTCGACGACAGCATCAGGCCCAGCAGCGTGCGCCGATCGCGGCCGACCACCAGCACGGGCCGGTCCTTGCCGTTGCTCGGGTCCTCTTCGAACGGCACCCAGGTCCAGACGATCTCCCCGGGATCGGCCCGGCCGTCCAATTGCGGCGAGTAGACGATCTGCCGGGCCCGTTCGGCGGTGGGGACCGGTATCGACGCGGCGGGCCGCACCGCGACGCCCCCGTTCGTGCGCCGCTGGGCCAGCGACCCCACGAGCCGGTCGACGAGCCGGGGACCCTGCTGCTTGACGATCTTTGGACCCTGTTGCTTAGCGAGGAGACCGATCTGCTTGCCGAGGGAGTTCCAACTTCGGGCCATCTCAGGAGGATAACGGCGCACCCGCCGCTTCTCACCCGCGTGGGATCCGTTGTGTCGCCGAGGTCATTCGCCTCCGAGCACGCGTGGAGTCCGGCGCACTCGCCGCCCGGGATCGGGTGAAGCATCCGGCCGCTGCCCGCCACGGGGTCGATGAGCGGTGCACAAAGGCGGCAAAGACGGAGAACGTGCTCGCCGCCGGGACAGCACGGAGCGCTCGGCGGCAGTGCGGGCGGCGGCTTCGTGGGCGGGGTGGCATGCGGCGATTCCGCATGCTCGGGTGGCCGAATCCGAAAGGCCGATGCATGAGGACGCATACGCACGGCCATTTCGGACGTCCTCGCCCGAGGAGACCGCGCGCCATGCGGACCGGCGAACCGAGGGGCCGCCGCCCGAGCACACTTCCGACCCGCCCGGGTCCGAGTCCTACGAGCGCCGTTCGCGGCCCGTCTCGCGTTCGAGCGACCGCGACTCGCGACTGCGTCGCATGCGCTTCGGTCGCTCGAACGCGAGACTTCCCGGGGCCGTGAACACGCAGCACCGCAGGCGCTGCAAAAACCAACACAGCATCATGGGACGATGGACGGCAGTTTGCCGATACCCATGAGGAGTGGAGTGCCCGCCAGCTTCGCCGACACGACGTTCACCGATCCCGCCCGGATCCGGAACTTCTGCATCATCGCGCACATCGACCACGGCAAGTCGACGCTGGCCGACCGGATGCTGCAACTGACCGGTGTGGTCGAGGAGCGGCAGATGCGTGCGCAGTATCTGGACCGGATGGATATCGAGCGCGAACGCGGCATCACCATCAAGGCCCAGAACGTGCGGTTGCCCTGGACGCCGAGGACGGGCGAGCACGCGGGCACCGATTTCGTGCTGCACCTCATCGACACCCCCGGCCACGTGGACTTCACCTACGAGGTCTCCCGTGCGTTGGAGGCGTGTGAGGGCGCGATCCTGCTGGTCGACGCCGCGCAGGGCATCGAGGCGCAGACGCTGGCCAACCTGTACCTGGCGCTGGACAAGGATCTGACGATCATCCCGGTGCTGAACAAGATCGACCTGCCCGCCGCGGACCCGGAGCGCTACGCCGCCGAGCTGGCGCACATCGTCGGCTGCGAGCCGTCGGACGTGCTGCGCGTCTCCGGCAAGACCGGCGAGGGTGTGACGGATCTGCTCGACCAGGTGATCGCCCAGGTGCCGCCGCCGGTCGGCGAGGCCGACGCGCCCGCCCGCGCGATGATCTTCGACTCGGTCTACGACACCTATCGCGGCGTGGTCACCTACGTCCGCGTGGTGGACGGCAAGCTGACCCCGCGCGAGAAGATCAAGATGATGTCCACCGGCGCCACGCACGAGCTGCTGGAGATCGGCATCGTCTCGCCCGAGCCGAAGCCGACCCGGGGGCTCGGCGTGGGCGAGGTCGGTTACCTGATCACGGGCGTGAAGGACGTGCGTCAGTCCAAGGTCGGCGACACGGTGACCGGTGCGCGCGGCGGCGCGAGCGAACCGCTCACCGGATATCGCGAGCCGCGCCCGATGGTGTACTCCGGTCTGTATCCGGTGGACGGCTCCGACTATCCGGATCTGCGCGACGCGCTGGAGAAGTTGCAGCTCAACGACGCCGCCCTGACCTACACGCCGGAGACTTCGGTGGCGCTCGGGTTCGGCTTCCGCTGCGGCTTCCTCGGCCTGCTGCACATGGAGATCACCCGCGAGCGCCTGCAGCGCGAGTTCGACCTCGACCTGATCTCGACCGCGCCGAACGTGGTGTACCGGGTGGAGATGGAGGACGGCGCCGAGCACGTGGTCACCAACCCCTCGTACTGGCCGGAGGGCAAGGTCCGCAAGGTCTACGAACCGGTCGTGAAGTGCACGATCATCTCGCCGAGCGAATTCATCGGCTCCATCATGGAGCTGTGCCAGTCCCGTCGCGGCGAGCTCGGCGGCATGGACTACTTGTCGGAGACCCGCGTCGAGCTGCGCTACACCATGCCGATGGCGGAGATCATCTTCGACTTCTTCGACTCGCTGAAGTCCCGCACCCGCGGTTACGCGAGCTTGGACTACGAGGAGTCGGGCGAGCAGGAGTCGCAGCTGGTGAAGGTGGACATCCTGTTGCAGGGCGAGGCGGTGGACGCGTTCAGCGCGATCGTGCACCGCGACGCGGCCCAGGCCTACGGGCACAAGATGACCACCAAGCTGCGCGAGTTGATCCCCCGCCAGCAGTTCGAGGTGCCGATCCAGGCCGCGATCGGGTCGAAGATCATCGCCCGCGAGAACATCCGCGCCATCCGCAAGGACGTGCTGGCCAAGTGCTACGGCGGTGACATCAGCCGCAAGCGCAAGCTGCTGGAGAAGCAGAAGGAAGGCAAGAAGCGGATGAAGACGATCGGCCGGGTCGACGTCCCGCAGGAAGCCTTCGTGGCCGCGCTGTCCTCCGACGCCGCTTCGGACAAGCCGAAGGACAAGAAGTAGGCGGCTAGCCCGCCGTGCGCAGCCGTACGCGCAGGCGGGCGCCGCCCACGGGGCTCTCATCGAGTTCCGCGGTGCCGGAGTGCAATTCGGCCTGCTGGCGGACCAAGGCCAGACCGAGGCCGGAGCCGGGGGAGCCGGGCCCTTTGACGAAGCGGTCGAACGCGTCGGCGCGCAGCGCCTCGGGGATGCCGTGGCCGTCGTCGTCGACGTGGATTTCCACGGTGTCCTCCGGACCGGATCGCGCGGTGACGGTGACGGTTCGGGCACGCCCGTGTTGCACGGCGTTGGCGACGGCGTTCGTGACGATGAGCAGGACGCCACCGGGCAGACCGGTGACGGTGACCGGGGCGCATTCCGCGAGCCGGACGTCGACTCCTGGATGCCTGCGCCGGGCGTCGTGCACCGCCCGGTCCAGGGTGTCGCAGAGGTCGAACGATTCGAACACGTCCGGCTCGGTGAGTTCGCCGAGCGCGAGGCGTTCCAGGTCGGTCAGGGTGTTCTCGATCTGCCGCTCGGCAAGCAGTACCTCGGACAGGATCGCGCCGCGCTGCTCCTCCGGTATCTCTTTGGTGGCCAGTACCTGCAGGTCGGTGCGCAAAGCCGTGAGCGGCGTCCGCAATTCGTGCGCGCAGACCGAGGCGAAGTCGCGCGCGCCGCTCAGCGCCCGCTGGGTGGCGCGGTGCGCGGCCTCCAGCCGGGCGAGCATGCGGGTGATCGCGTCGGAGAGTTCCTCGGCTTCCCGCGCGCCCCGGCCGGACAAGGGCGGCAGTTCCTCCAGGGTGTCGATGCGATGGGTGGCGTCGGCCAGGCGGCGCAGTGGCCGCGCGGCGAATCCGGCCAGGAACCAGCCGAGCAGGGCGGCCAGGAGCGCGCCCGCGACGCCGATGCCGAACCCGATGCGCTGACTGCGGTGAATGGCCGACGCCACGACATCGCGGTCGGGATCGAGCGCGACCAGCACGCCGGGCAGACCGTCGACCCGGGCGATCGCCGCGTCGGCGGGCGCGCCCGGCCCGCGTGCGTCCGCGGGCGCATGCCCGGGGGACAACGGGGATACGGTGGATTCGGCCGGCGGAACCGGTTGCGCGGGTACCGCTTCGCGCGGCCCGGCGACACGCACCGCCATCGAGGAGACGGTCTCGTCCAGCTGGCGTTCGCCGCTGGCGTCGAGCAGAGCCGCGAAGGTGATCGTCAAGGTGAGCGCGACCAGCGCCGCGACCACCCCCGAGACGACGGCCACCCGGGTGCGCAGCGACGGTGACCTGCTCATGGTTCCTCCCGGAGGACGAAGCCGACGCCGCGCACGGTGTGGATCACCCGGGGCACGTCGTGCGCCTCCAGTTTGCGCCGCAGATAGGAGACGAACACGTCGACGACGTTGGTGTCGGTGGGGAAGTCGTATCCCCAGACGGCGGACAGGATCTGCTCGCGGCCGAGCACGATGCCCGCGTGCTCGGCGAGCAGGGCGAGCACCTCGAATTCCCGCTTCGTCAGCTCCACCGTTCTGCCTCCGGCCAGCACCCGCCGCCCGGCCGGGTCGATGCGCACCCGCCCTACCGCGCGCGCCTCTTGCGGCCGCCGTACCGGTTTGCGGCTGCGCCGTAGCAGCGCGTGCAACCGGGCGACCAGCTCGCCGAGATCGAACGGCTTGGTGAGGTAGTCGTCGGCTCCGCGCTCCAGGCAGGCGATCCGATCGCTGACCGCGGTGCGCGCGCTGAGCACACAGATCGGGATGTCGTTGCCCATCGCCCGCAGGGCGGTGACCACGCCGACGCCGTCGAGTTCGGGCATGTTGACATCGAGCACCATCGCGTCGGGCGTGGTGGCGCGGACCATGCTCAGCGCTTCGGCCCCGTCGGACGCGGTGACGACCTCGAAATCGGAGAGCTCCAGTCCCCGCCGCAGCGACGCGAGGACACGAACCTCGTCGTCCGCGACCAGGATTCGTTGTCCGGCCATGGTGTCAATCTAATCCCACACTCTGGGAGCGACGGGCCGGCTGCCGACTGGGCGCGTGGAGCGCGATCTCGCCGGCAGTCGTCCGGTCGTTACGCCCGCGGTGTGGTGCCCGCACATCCGTGCCGCCGAACGGCCGGTTCTCGAATTCCACGGCGAGAAGCGGATCTTCAGCACTCCGTCGGCAAATCTCAGAGTTCTATTACTTTTTCCCGACGCGTTCGCGGCCATACGGCTGACGTAACGATCGGTCCTGGTAGCGGGGGCTGTTCGAACCTGCATGCGGTCCGGAAGGCCGCCGCAAATGGGGCTTCCGATCCGGTAATTCCGATGGCAAGGTTGTGTTGCCCAGCACAGTCCCATTCTCTCCAGTCCTGGAGAATGTGACAGGCGAGTATTCCCGAAATACTGTTGGGTGATCTTCACTTGCTCGGACCGGCGTAGTGAGGATGCTGGACAACCGAGAGTGGAGCTTCTATGACGCGTGATCTGCCCTTCGACGACGACACCGAAGGGGCCGAGCGCGCCGGCGATACCGCCTACCGCGTGGCCACCGGCGTTGCGCGGGTCGCGCGGGCGGGCGCCTACGTCACCGGCGGCGCCCTGGTGGCCGCCAACGGTGGCGGCGTCCCCGCACAGCCCGGCGAATCCCGCCTCGACAGCTGGCAGACCGGCTGGGCGCACAGCACCGATCCCGACCCCGACCAGCCGAGCCCGGTGATCACGTTCCCGGACCCGGTCGTCGAACCCGCGCCGTTCTCCGCGCACGGCTCGAACACTCCGGTGGCGCACGGCAACCCGGCCCCGGGGCCGGTCGGCCCCGCGTTCACCTTGCCCGGCACCGGCGCCGCCCCGTCATTGCCCACGCTCGAGGGCGACTACAGCGGGACCGATGCCGGATTCCCGCTGCCGACGCTGCCCGGCGGTGAGGCGGGCGGGCACGGGATGCAACTGCCCGCCCAGTCCGGAAACGGCGTTCCCGGACTGGGTGGCATCCCGGGCACGGAGGGTTCCGGATCCGGTCTGACCATTCCGGGGACCGAGGGCCACGTGTCCCACGGTCCCGCGCTGCCGGGAGCCCGGTCCGAGGCTTCCAACGATCTCGAGTCGCCCGGCGGGCACGGGTTCGGCCTGCCCGGCCACGGACTCGGCCAAGCCGGACACGGTTTCGGCCTGCCCGGTTCGAACGGCTTCGTCGCGCCCGGCTCCACCGTCTTCGACCTGCCGGGTAGCAACGGCATCGGCGCGACGCCCGCGGCGGGCGATCCGTTCGACGGCGTCGGGCAGGGCGGCGGCGATCTCGGGGCGTTCGTCGGCACGCAGTGGCAGGTCGACTTCGGGCTCGGCCCGAACGGGATCTACTTCACCTCCGAGATGAAGGTCGACGTCGGCGTCGGCCATGTCGGCGAGCAGCTCGACGAGTTCACCGACTGGCTGGGCGACGGCATCCGCGTGCCGGACGGCACCGACCACACCGCCGAGCAGGACGCGCCCGGCCACGGCCACTCCGGCCTGCTGGGCGCGCTCACGCCACCGGGCTCGTCCGCGACGCAGTCGTCGGCGGCGTCCGGCGTGGCGCAGTCCCCGTCCGCGGGAGCCGCGCAGTCGTCGACGGTCTCGAGCGTCGCCCAGCCACTGTCCGCCTCGGCTCCGGCCGCTCCCGCCGGAGCGGTCGCGCCGGTCGCCTCGGTCGCTCCCGCCGCCCCGGCTCCCGCGCCCGCGCCCGCTGCGGTCGCCGCCGCGCCGGTCGTCGCGGCCACGCCGCTGCAGACCACGATCCAGCCCGACGTCGCCTCGACCCCTATCGCGAACGTCCTCGCCGCCCCGGAGGGACCGTCCGTGCTCACCGCGCCGGCCGCGGCCGTTCCCGCGCTGTTCGACGCGGTGCGGCCGGCGCCGTCGGTCAAGCCCGCTCCGGTATCCGACCCGCAGCCGTCGCACCCGACGCATTCGCCGACGGCGACCGTGCCCGCCCCGACGACGATCGTCAAGACCACGCCGACGCCCAGCGTTCCGGGCGACGTGACCGCCCCGTCCACGCCGAAGACGCCGGATCTCGACATCACGAAGACCCCCGGCGTCACCACCGCGCCGCACGGCGGCATCACGACCGCGCCGGACGTGCCGATCACCAAGACCCCCGGCGCGACGGTCACCCAGACTCCGGCGCCCACGCACGTTCCGGCCACCCCGGACGACGATGTGACCACACCGGGCGGCAGCGCCGGACGCCCGAGCACCGGCGGCACCTCGCACAGCACCTACCCGACCGGCGACCTGCCGACCGGTGACGTGCCGACCGTGAGCCGGCCTGCGCAGCCGACGTACTCCGCGCCGGACCAGCCGACCTACACCGCCCCGGTGCCCACCGTCGAACCGCACGCCCCGACCTACACCGCCCCGGTGCCCACCCAGGCGCCGATCAAGCCGCAGGTGATCGACCCGAAGCCGCACGGGATCTCCGCGCCGCTGTCGGCCGACCCCGTCGCCGGTCCAGGATTCCCGGAGCACGACTACGATCACTCCGCACTGCTGTCCGCGGGCGGCCTCTCCAGTGCCTTGCTGCCGGAGCCGGCCATGCCGGACACGCATCACTACGCGTCCGATGTGTCGGACATCGCACTGATGTAGCAGCGTCGCGCGCGGTTGCGAGGACTGCGGAGTGCGCGCCGGGGGTACCTGAACGAAAGTCACCGAGAGTAAGGAGGAGGGGTTGTCTGCCGCTGCCGGGCTGAAGGCTGCGACCGTGAAACATCCGGACGCGATGGCCCCGCTCATCCGAATACTCGACGAGCTGCGGGAGACGGCCCGATCCGCGGGACGCGACGACCTGGGCAGCCGGTTGGGCATGGTCCGCGCCAGGGTGAGCGATCCCCGGGTACGGTTCGTGGTCGTCGGTCGTCCGAAGAACGGCATGAGCACACTGGTCAACAGCCTGGTCGGCGCCTCGGTCAGCGCGACCGACAGCGATCTGAGCGTCCCGGTGATCGTCGAGTACGGGCCGGAGCCGACCGCCACGCTGGTGCGGCAGACCGAGTACGGCCGCACCGAACGTCAGCCGGTCGACCCGCTCGATCCCGGTCCGGCGCTGGCCACCCAGGGCGTGGTCCGCGCCGAGTTCACCCAGCCGAGCCCGTTGCTGGCCGACGGCGTCGTGGTCATGGACGCACCGGGCGCGCTGGGCGACGACCGCACCACCTGGTCGATGATCGCCGCGGCCGACGCCGTGCTCTACGTCGGCGAGGCCGGCACCGAGCTGACCGCCGAGCAGATCGCCGAACTGCAGCGCATCCAGCAGATCTGCCCGACCGTGATCTGCGTGTTGAACAAGATCGACGTGTTCCCGCACTGGTCGCGCACCCAGCAGCGCAACCGCGAACTGCTGGACTCGGCAGGGTTGGGCTTCGCGGTGGCGCCGGTTTCCGCGGAACTGCACCGGCAGGCCGGGTTGACCGGCGACTACCAGCGCGACATCGAATCCGGCGTGCCGCAGCTGATCGATCATCTGCGCGACTACGTGGTCGCCCGCGCGGACGCGGTGGCGCTGGAAGCCGCGGCCAAGGACATCCGCTTGGTGTGCGACCACCTCGCGCTGACGCTGCGCACCGAAGCCGAGGCGCTGCGCGATCCACGGCGCCGGGCCGAGATCACCGACCAGCTCGCCCGCGCCCGCGACGAGGCCGACCAGCTGCGCCAGCGCACCGCGAACTGGCAGGTCACGCTGGTCGACGGCGCGACGGAGCTGATGGCCGACATCGAGCACGATCTGCGTCACCGGCTGCGCAGCCTGATCCGCGACGCCGAGGCCGAGATCGCCCAGACCGATCCGGCGCGCCGGTGGAAGGACTTCGGCGCCGATCTGGACGCGCGCATCTGCGAGGCGGTCGAGGAGAACTTCGCCGTGGCGCACTACCGCTCCATGGAGCTGTGCGAGCAGGTGGCCGCCAAATTCCCGGCCGACAACCGCACCCCTCCGCTGCCGGACCTGCGCTTGGCCAACCCGGGCGAGGTGCTCGAGGCGGTGCAGCCCTTGGAGCCGTTGGAGAGCGCGAAGGCCGGCGTGACCCAGCAGTTCCTGACCGGTCTGCGCGGCTCCTACGGCGGCATCCTGATGGTCGGTCTGGCCACCAGCCTGCTGGGCATGTCACTGGTGAACTGGTATTCGGCGGGCGCGGGCGTGCTGCTGGGCGTCAACGCGCTGTGGGACGACCGCAAGAACCGCAAGCTGCGCCGCCGGGCCGAAGCCAAGGTGGCGGTGGCCCGCCTGATGGACGACGTGATCTTCCAGGTCGGCAAGGAGTCGCGCAACCGCCTGCGCGCCATGCAGCGGGTGCTGCGCGACCACTTCACCGACATCGCGACCGAGGTCGCCCGCGGCGCGGACGACGCGCTGCGGCGAGCCGAGGAGAACTACGGGAAGTACGGCGACCGCAGGCCGGAGCGGATCGCCGACCTCGACGCACAGCTCGGCAGAGTGCGCGCGCTGCGCGAGGAGGCCGAAGGGCTCGTTCCCGCGTAGACCCTCCCCAGGGGCCGGTCGGACCGGCTGACCCTGCGGTTTCGGATGCGATCGTCGCAGGGTCGGTCCGGGTGGCCGTGCGGTGTCGGATCGTGGCCCTTCGCAGGGTCGGTCCGGCTGACCCTGCGGTTTCGGATGCGATCGTCGCAGGGTCGGTCCGGGTGGCCGTGCGGTGTCGGATCGTGGCCCTTCGCAGGGTCGGTCCGGGTGGCCGTGCGGTGTCGGATCGTGGCCCTTCGCAGGGTCGGTCCGGGTGGCCCTGCGGTGTCGGATCGTGGCCCTTCGC
>NZ_JBSGDA010000012.1:0-50613 GCF_053602135.1 Nocardia sp. NPDC004573 | reverse complement strand
GCAGGGTCGGTCCGGGTGGCCCTGCGGTGTCGGATCGTGGCCCTTCGCAGGGTCGGTCCGGGTGGCCCTGCGGTGTCGGATCGTGGTCCCTCGCAGGATCAGACCGGGTGGCCCTGCGGTGTGTGCGCGGGTTGGAAGCGGCCCGCGTGCCGGGTGTCCTCGGCGCGGATGACGTGGGTCACGGCGTTGATCAGCGCCAGGTGGGTGAACGCCTGGGGGAAGTTGCCGAGGTGGCGCCCGCTGCGCGGATCGATCTCCTCGGCGTACAACCGCAGCGGGCTGGCGAAGCCGAGCAGTCGCTCGCACAGGTGCCTGGCCCGCTGAATCTGCCCGATCTCGACCAGCGCCGAGACCAGCCAGAACGAGCAGATGGTGAACGCGCCTTCCACGCCGCTCAACCCGTCGTCGGTCGTCTCGGTCCGATACCGCAGCACCAGGCCGTTCTCGGTGAGCCGGTCGGCGATGGCCAGCACGGTGGCGCGTACCCGGTCGTCCTCGGGCGGCAGGAAACGGGTGAGCACCACCAGCAGCAGCGAGGCGTCCAGGGTGTCGCCGCCGTAGACCTGGGTGAACACGCCTTCGGAGTTGACGCCTTTGGCCAGGACGTCGGCCTTGATCTCCTCCGCGATCGCGTACCACTCCTCGGCGTGCTCGTACTGACCGTGCAGCTCGGCCAATTTCGCGCCGCGATCCAGCGCCACCCAGCACATCACCTTCGACGAGGTGAAATGCTGCGGCTCGCCACGCACCTCCCAGATGCCCCGGTCGGGTTCCTTCCAGTGCTCGATGGCGGCGCGCACCTGGCGGACCAGCAGCGGCCACAAGGTCTCCGGCACCTGCTGGCGCGACTTCACATGCAGGTACACCGCGTCGAGCATGGTCCCCCAGATGTCGTGCTGGTCCTGGTTGTAGGCGTTGTTGCCGATGCGCACCGGGCGGGAGTTGTCGTAACCGCTCAAGTGGTCGAGGATGATCTCGTCGAGCTGGCGTTCGCCCCCGATGCCGTAGAGCACCTGCAGCGGAACGGGCTCGCCCTCCTCGCCGGTCGTCGCGTCGTTGAGGAACGCGAAGAAATCGTCGGCCTCCCGGTCCAGGCCGAGTGTGTACAGGCCCCACAGCGCGAAGCTGGCGTCCCGCACCCAGCTGTAGCGGTAATCCCAATTGCGTTCCCCGCCGGGCGTTTCCGGTAGGGACGTGGTGGCGGCGGCTATCAGGGCGCCCGTCGGCGCGTAGGTGAGGCCCTTGAGCGTGAGCGCGCTGCGTTGCAGATAGTTGCGCCACGGGTGATCGGGGAACTTGCCGAGCGTGATCCACTGGCGCCAGCATTCGGTGGTCTGCCACATCTTGTTCGCGGCCTCGTCGAAGGTGCGCGGCGCGGGCAGCTCCGACCAGGTGAGCGCGACGAAGACTTCGTCGCCCTCCTTCATCCTGGTGCGGGCCCGCGCCTCGCGGCCCTCCAGCCCGAGGCGCAGATCCGTGGTGAGCACCAGCGTCGGACCGGCGCTGGCGTCGTCGCTGCGCACCGCGGTCGCCTCCTCGTACACCTTGCCGGTGTACTCCCAGCGGGCGGTGGCCCGGTGGTAGTCGAACGCGGGCTCGCAACTCATCTCGAGCTCCACGGTGCCGTTCACGCATTTCACCGTGCGCAACAGCAGGTGCTCGGCATCCCAGTCCATCGGGGTGCGCCGGTGGGTCTTGCTGCGCTGATCGTTGTTGTGCCAGCGCCCGAGCACCAGCGCGTCGCGCACGATCAGCCAGCCGGTGCCGGTCTGCCAGGTGGTCTCCAGGATCATCCCGCCCGGCAGGTAGCGGCGGGCGGCAGGCACGTTCACCCCGTAGGGACCGACCCGGAAGTGGCCCGCGCTGCGGTCCAGCACCGCCCCGAAGATGCTCGGCGAATCCGGCCGCGGCACGCACATCCATTCCACCGCACCGTTGCTGGCGATCAGGCAACTGGTCTCGCAATCGGACAGGAAGGCGTAGTCGTCGATCGGCGGGTAGGCGCCGCGGCGGTGCGGCTCGGTCGTGCCCGTGGCTTCGGTCAGGCTGGTCGGCAGGCCGTCGGAGTCGTTGAGGGTGAGGTCATCGGAGGACGCCATACCCCATCTTCGGGCCGAGGCGCGCCCGGCGTCCACCGCTTGGTCCGGCCGCTGTGCCGATGGCCTCGTGGAACCGGCCGGCGAACCGACTAGGCTGGGATCGTGCATCGCATCGCAGGATGGTGGGACGGCTTCGAGCTGTGGGTGGCGGGACTGCCGTTCATCCCGCAGTTCTTGGTGGTCCTCGTGGGCATGGTCCCGATCAGCTTCGCCATCGCCTACGGGCTCGATCGCGTGCTGCGTGCCGTGCTGCGCATCCTGGATCGCCGATACGGCGCCCACCCCGCACCGGTTCGGCCCGCCCCGGCCGCCGCGATGCTCGAACCCGAGCAGGCGGCCGAAGCTCGCACGCCGGTGCAGAGCGGGGCGCGTTGATGCCTCGCTCGCGCGTTCAGCTCGCCCTCGTCGCCCTGCTCTTACTCATCGTCGTCGCCTGGTTGCTCGCCCGCTGACGATCAGTTTCCGCCGGTCCGCCAGTCGCCGAACCGTTTGCCGAGCTTCGCGACGGTGTCGCCGACTTCGTGGGCGACCGTGCTCGCCGCCGCGCCGACATCCCGGCCCAGCGTGCGCACCGTCCGGATGAGCGGATCTTCGGACTGGTCGAAGTTCGTGCGGTAGGTGCGGGCGGCCGCTCTCATCTCGTCGGTGATCCTGGTGGCGCGATCCTGGTCCCGGCGCGGATAGTCGCCCGCCAGCACGCGGTCGTAGTCGCCGCTCTGGATCCAGCGGCGCAGTTCGGCCGCGCGCAGCACGGAGAAGGGGTGGCTCTGCAGCTCCAGGTTGAGCAGCTTCAGCACGCCGTCACGCAAGTCGCCGGACCGTTCGTAGTCGTCGGCCTGGGCCAGGAACGCCCCGTGATTCATCTCTCTCACCCAGGCGCCGCCCGCCGTCTTCATATGGACGCGCACCGACGCGTCGACATCCTGGCCGCACAGCAGCCCTGCCCGGTCGCCGGACAGCTCCGACTTGCGGCTCCATTCCATGAGGGCCGCGACGATGCCGCGCAACGCCCAGCCGCCGACCGGCAGCCAGCCGACGCTCGCGGAGACCCGCAGCAGGTGCATCAGCATCGTGCGGTACACCGCGTGGCCGGACAGCGCGTGCCCGAGTTCGTGACCGACCACGAAACGCAGCTCCTCGGTGTCCATCAGTTCGAGCAAGCCCGTCGTCAGGACGATGAACGGCCGGTCCATGCCGATGGTGAGGGCGTTGACCTGCGGGCTCTGCAGCACGAACAGCTCGGGCGTGGTGGGGGCGTCAAGGATCCGCACGGCGTCCTGGCGCAGATGGTGGAGGGTACGGAACTGCCGCTCGTCCACCCGGACCGCGGTGGCCAGATACAGCAGCCGGTGCTGGCGTTCTTGCAGCAAACCCGACAGTGTGCGCAGCACCACGTCGAACCCCGCCAGTGACCGCAAGGTAACCAGGGCGGTGCGGTCGGCGGGATGCTCCCACGTGCGAGTGCTGATGCCGGGGAACGGGACGCGGACGCGATCCGGACTGGTGGTCATGGGATGAAACCCCCCTCTTCCTGGGACTCTTCGATTCGAACTCCGTCGTTCGCTCTGATAAAGTCTGCCCGTGTCTTCGAGCGCCGTCCCGCAGGTCCGCCATGAATTGGCGTTGATTGCTGTCGGTGATCTCGCGGTCGCGGACGTCTACTGTCGCTGATCGGCCACCGGGCACATCCGCGTCTCGTTCCCAGCAGACCGGCGCGCTTCTTGCAGATGTGCCCGCCTTCCGGCGGCCCGTTGGGCCGATAGTCGCCGCTGCCGTATCGCTCGATCGGCAGGTCTGCTGAACCAAGAAGATGGTCGCCGCCACCGATGTATCTACCGGAGAACTGGCGGTCCGCACGAAAGGTCCACCCCGATGGCTCGCAAATCTTGGCTTTCGCCGCGTCGACGCTACAGCGCCGTTGCCCTCGCCGCGGTCGCGGCGGTCGCGCTAACCGCGTGCGGCGGCGGAGCCAGCGACACGGTCGGGGGAGGCGCTTCCGATGGCAGCGGCGGCACCCTCAACCTGTACGCCTACGCCGTGCCGAAGCCCGGCTTCGACAAGGTGATCCCCGAGTTCAACAAGACCGAGCAGGGCAAGGGCGTGCAGATCCAGCAGTCCTACGGCGCCTCCGGTGACCAGTCCCGCAAGGTGAAGGACGGCGCCGAGGCCGACGTGGTCAACTTCTCGGTCGAGCCGGACATCACCCGCCTGGTCGACGCGGGCCTGGTGGAGGCGAGCTGGAACGCCGACGCCACCAAGGGCGTGCCGTTCGGCTCGGTGGTCGCGATCGTCGTGCGCAAGGGCAACCCCAAGGGCATCAAGGACTGGGACGACCTGTTGAAGCCGGGCGTCGAGGTGGTCACCCCGAACCCGTTCAGCTCCGGATCGGCCAAGTGGAACCTGCTCGCGCCGTACGCGGCCAAGAGCGACGGCGGCAAGAACCCGCAGGCCGGTTTGGACTACCTGAGCAAGCTGGTCTCCAAGGAGCACGTGAAGGTGCAGCCCAAGTCCGGGCGCGAAGCGACCGAGACCTTCCTGCAGGGCACCGGTGACGTGCTGCTCAGCTACGAGAACGAGGCGATCTTCTCCGAGCGCAACGGCGATCAGATCGAGCACTTCGTCCCGCCGGTGACGTTCAAGATCGAGAATCCGGTCGCGGTGCTGAAGAACAGCAACAACCAGCAGAAGGCCGTGGCCTTCCGCGACTTCCTCTTCACTCCTGAAGGGCAGAAGGCCTGGGCCGCCGCCGGTTTCCGCCCGGTCGACCCGAAGGTCGCCGCCGACTACGCCAAGGACTTCCCCACGCCGCAGAAACTGTGGACGATCGCCGACCTCGGCGGCTGGAAGATCGTGGACAAGGAGCTGTTCGCCCCGAACACCGGCTCGGTCGCGGTGATCTACGACAATGCGACCAAGTGACCGGGTGACCCCCGTTACACGGGATACTGGACGATCGTGACGAAGAGCAGTAACGCCGGGACCGTGCAGGAAGACGGTCCCGGCGCCTCCGACGCAGCCCGCGCGAGCGGCCGCTGGAACTGGTCGTGGCTGCGCGTGACCGGTTCGGTGGGGCCGCTCGGCATCGCCACCGCCGTGCTGTGGCTGAGCATCATCGTGCTGTTGCCGCTGGCGGCGCTCACCGTGACGAGCTTCGAGGACGGGTGGTCCGGCTTCTGGGACGCGGTCACCGCGCCTGCCGCGGTGGACTCGCTGCGCATCACCGTGCTGGTCTCGGTGGTGGTGGCGGTGATCAACGTGGTGATGGGCACGCTGATCGCCTGGGTGCTGGTCCGTGACCGGTTCCCCGGCAAAGGTGTCGTCAACGCGCTGATCGACCTGCCGTTCGCGCTGCCGACCATCGTGGCCAGCATCGTGCTGCTCTCGCTGTACGGTCCGCAGAGTCCGGTGGACATCCACCTGAACGCCACCCAGCCGGGCCTGGTGGTCGCGCTGGCGTTCGTCACGCTGCCGTTCGTGGTGCGCTCGGTGCAGCCGGTGCTGATCGAGGCGGACCGCGAGGTGGAGCAGGCCGCGCTCTCGCTGGGCGCGAACAACTGGACCACCTTTCGCAGGATCGTGCTGCCCGCGCTGACGCCGGCGATCATCAGCGGTGGCGGGCTGGCGTTCGCCCGCGCCATCGGCGAGTACGGCTCGGTGGTCCTGATCGGCGGCGCGATCCCGCGCAAGACCGAGATGGCCTCCCAGTACATCCAGAAGCAGATCGAGATCGACCGGCCGGTGAACGCGGCGGCGGTGTCGGTCGCGCTGCTGGCCATCTCGTTCGCGACGCTGCTGGTGCTGCGTCTGCTCGCCGAACGCAGCGCGCGCAAGGAGCAGGCGACTCGATGACACACGATCGTGCACAGCGCCCGGCGTCGCCGGAGCGCGGAAATTCTCGCGGGATGGAGCGGTCGCGATGAGATTGCATCCGCTGACCCGTATCTCGTTGCGGACGGTGGCGCTCGGCTATCTGTTCGTGCTGCTGGTTCTGCCCCTGATCATCATCCTGTGGCGCACCTTCGAGCGGGGCGTCGGCGCGTTCGCCGACTCGATCACCACGCCCGCGGCGATCTCGGCGTTCCAGTTGTCGCTGCTGATCGTGGCGATCACCGTCCCGGTGAACGTGATCTTCGGCATCGTGACGGCGCTCGCGCTGGTCCGCGGAAAGTTCCCGGGACGCAACCTGGTTCAGGGCATCGTGGACCTGCCGTTCGCGGTCTCGCCCGTGGTGGTGGGTGTGTCGCTGATCCTGCTCTGGGGTGCGGGTGGCTGGTTCGGTGGTCTGGAGGACGTGGGTTTCAAGGTCATCTTCAACTTGCCGGGCATGGTGATCGCCACCATCTTCGTCACGCTGCCGTTCGTGGTGCGTGAGGTGGAGCCGGTGCTGCACGAGATCGGCGACGACCAGGAGCAGGCCGCGGCCACCCTGGGCGCGTCGAAATGGCAGACGTTCTGGCGGATCACGCTGCCCGCGATCCGGTGGGGCCTGACCTACGGCGTGGTGCTCACCGTCGCGCGCGCGCTCGGCGAGTTCGGCGCGGTGATCATGGTGTCCAGCGCCCTGCCGGGCAAGTCGCAGACGCTGACGCTGCTCGTGCACGGCCGGTACATCAACGACCACAACACCTTCGGCGCCTATTCCGCCGCGACATTGCTGATGGGCATCGCCCTCGTCACCCTTCTGCTGATGACCATCCTCGAACGTAAGCGGGGCGCAAAGTGATCACCGTGACCAACGCGTACAAGAACTACGGCACGTTCGCGGCCCTCGACGACGTGACCATCGACATTCCCTCCGGCGAGCTCACCGCGCTGCTCGGCCCGTCGGGCTCGGGCAAGTCGACGCTGCTGCGCTCGATCGCCGGACTGGAATCGCTGGACTCCGGCGTGGTCACCATCGCGGGACGTGACGTCACCCGGGTACCGCCGCAGAAACGTGACATCGGCTTCGTGTTCCAGCATTACGCGGCGTTCAAGCATATGACGGTGCGCGACAATGTGGCGTTCGGCCTGAAGATCCGCAAGCGCCCGAAGAGCGAGATCAGCAAGCGTGTCGACGAATTGCTCGGCATCGTGGGATTGGACGGCTTCCAGCACCGCTACCCGGCCCAGCTGTCGGGTGGTCAGCGCCAGCGCATGGCACTGGCGCGCGCGCTCGCCGTCGATCCGCAGGTGTTGCTGCTGGACGAACCGTTCGGCGCGCTGGACGCCAAAGTCCGTGCCGATCTGCGGACCTGGCTGCGCCGGCTGCACGAAGAGGTCCACGTGACCACCGTGCTGGTCACCCACGACCAGGAGGAGGCGCTGGACGTCGCCGACCGGATCGCGGTGATGAACTCCGGCCGCATCGAGCAGATCGGCACTCCGGAGGACGTATACGACCGTCCGGCCAACGAGTTCGTCATGTCGTTCCTCGGCGCGGTGGCCCGGCTGAACGGACATCTGGTGCGTCCGCACGACATTCGCGTCGGCCGTGATCCCGGCATGGCGCTCGCCGAGCACGAGGGCACCGCGGAGTCCGCGGGTGTCACCAGGGCGACGGTCGAGCGCGTGGTGCATCTCGGCTTCGAGGTGCGCGTGGAGTTGCGCAACGCCGCGACCGGCGACCTGTTCGCCGCGCAGGTCACCCGCGGTGACGCCGAAGCGCTGCGGCTGTCGGACGGTGAGACGGTGTACGTCCGCGCCACCCGGATTCCAGAACTTCCCGCTCACCAGGCGTCCGGCGGGTAATCGCGTCCGGATGGGCGACGAGCGCGGCGCTGAAAGGTTGCTGCGCTCGTCGGCATTCGGTGTGGCGACCGTCTGTCCCTGGGCTGCGGTGCGGTTGCCGATCGGGCAGCGATGCGGCAGCCGCGCGGGCGATCGTGCCGGACCCGGCAGGCGGTGCCGCTGTCCGTGGTTGCCATCATTCCGGCATTCCGTCCCGATCGGCAAATAGTCGGCACCGATCCGGGGAGTCTCGTCAGGAGGAGTATCCCCATGTGGAGTGCCATCGACGAGCGGCGTCCCTCGCAATATGCGAAACCCGGCAAACCTCTACCGGGCATGATCGATCCCCGCGTGTCGCAAGGAAACCCGACTGGACGGCATGTGCAACGCTGCTCGGCCAGGTGAGCGCGCCGAAGATCGCCGAAGCGGTGCGGTGCGGCACAGGCGGCGTGCGGACAATCGGTTGTCCGGACTTGGCACGAAGATCGCGGAGTGGTTGCCTAAACGCGTTCGAAGCAAATCGGCACGGCGATCGGGTGGATTGCGATGGCGGTTGGTCTCGGGTTGAGCATCGGTACGGTGAACACGGTTTCCGTTCTGACGGAGGAAGGTTCGGCCAAGGCTCCGCCGGGGCGACGCAAAACGCAGCGGGCGCAGACCATCACGCGCCGCACCACGCTGACCTTCGACAGCACCGGCGTCGCCCGGGTCGGCATGATTCCGCGGCACGGTCGCGCGGTCACCGAATTCGCCGATCTCACCCAGCGTTCCAGCACATGGGCGCGGGTGGGCAATCGCGCGCTCGCGCCCGCCGACCTCGTCGCCACGGTGGCCAAGTGCCTGATCGACGAGGTGCTGCAGGATCAGGCGGGGACCGACTCCGGGCTCGGCATCGCGGTGACCTATCCGGCCCGCTACGCCGACGAGCAGGTGGACGCGTTGCGCGCGGCGCTCGACGGTGTCCACCTCACGCAGGCCGCGCTGGTCGCCGAACCCGTCGCGGCGGCGGCCTGGCTGGAAGCCGACCGTGGTCCGCTGATGCCGGGGCTCACCCTGGTCTACGATCTCGGCGGCGCGGGGCTCGACGTCACTTTGGTCCGGGTGGGCGCGGGGTGTCCGAGCAACCCGATCGTCGGCGTCTCCCTGCGTTCGACGGAATTCGGCGGCCGCGCGTTCGGCGCGTTGATCGCCGAGCATGCCGGGCAGGGTCTGTCCTCGTCGTCGGTCTCCGAGTCCGTCGCCGACACGGTCGCCGGAGAACTGCGGGTCCGGCATGTCCGGGAGTCCCTGCAACTCGTCTACCGCTGCCTGCGGGTCGCGGATGTCACCATGGCCGACGTCGACCGGGTCCTGGTGGTCGGCGGGGCGGCGCGACCGGCGGAGGTGGCCGAGGTGCTCGCCGCGGAACTGGCCAGGCCGGTGATCGCTGCCGCGGATCCCGAGCGGACCACCGCCGACGGCGCCGCGATCATCGGCCGGAGGGCGGCGGTCGTGGCGGAGGCGGTGGCCGAGCAGCGTCGAGCCAGGCGCCGCCGGGTGCGTCGTCGGGCCGCCACACGCGCCTTGATGCTGTCGCGCCGGACCCGGCGCAGACTGGGCCGGGCGGTCGCGGTGACGAGCATGTCGGCGGTGTTCGGTCTCGGAACTTCGATCCTGGCGGCCGGTGACGGGGCGCTGGTGAGTTAGGCGTCCGGTCAGGGCTGCGACGAACAAGGGCCGTCCGGCGGTGCGCGTGATGAGGGCGCGCATCGCCGGACGGCCCTGGCAACTGCTGGGTTGACGTTACCCTCCGTTGGTGTAACTATGGGATACAGTTAAACGGTTCCATCGACGAGAGGCAGTGACGACGATGTCCGCAGCCGTGACACCAGCCGTCGATCCTGATCTGGAGAAGGCGCAGGAGTACGCCGCCAAGCTGCTGCTGCTCTCCGAGGGATCGGTCAACAAGCATTTCGATCCCTTCGAGGACATCGATTGGGACAACCCCGACTTCGCTGCCGACGCCGGCGAGGAGCGCTGGATCCTGCCCGTGTCCGCCGACACGGTGGCCCGCCATCCCTGGTATCAGGCGTTGAGCAAGGAACAGAAGATCGCGGTCGGCAAATACCGGCAGGCGAACATCGCCAAGGTCGGCCTGCAATTCGAGTCGATCCTGATCAGTGGCATGGTCATCCACAACTTCGGCCTGCCCAACGGCTCGCCGGAGTTCCGGTACTGCTCCCACGAGATGATCGAGGAGCACAACCACACCCTGATGTTCCAGGAGATGGTCAACCGGATCGGGCTGGACGTGCCCGGCATGGGGCCGCTGGTCAGCAAGTTCAAGTACCTGGGCGCTCCGGTGGCCGCCTGGTTCCCGAACCTGTTCTTCATGGCCGTGCTGGCCGGTGAGGAGCCGATCGACCACATCCAGAAGCAGATCCTGCGCTCGGGCGAAGAGGTGCACCCGATCATGCGCGGCGTGATGGCCATCCACGTCGCGGAAGAGGCGCGGCACATCTCCTTCGCGCACGAGTTCCTGAAGAACCATGTGCCGGAGGCCAAGCCCGCGCAGAAGTTCATCCTCTCGCTGGCCATGCCGATCGTCATGTGGATCCTCGGCCGCGCGATCGTCACGCCGCCGCGATCGTTCTTCGCCGAGTTCGACATCCCCGAGAAGGTCCGCAAGGAGCTGTTCTACGGCTCGAAGGAGGCCAAGCGGGTCTTCAGCGACTACTTCTGCGACGTGCGCGCCCTGGCCAAGGACATCGGGCTGATGAATCCGGTCGCCAAGGCCGTCTGGAAGGCGCTGGGGATCGACGGTCCGAGCACCCGCTTCCGGTCCGAACCGCTGCGCGCCGCGAGCAAGGTCGCCTGAGTCGCATGCCGTACGTCGTCACCCAATCCTGTTGCAGCGACGCGTCCTGCGTGTACGCCTGCCCGGTCAACTGCATCCATCCCACGCCCGACGAACCGGACTTCCGGACGGCGGAGATGCTGTACGTCGACCCGCAGGCGTGCGTGGACTGCGGCGCCTGCGCCACCGCGTGCCCGGTCGACGCCATCGTGTCAGCGAAGAAGCTGACCGCTGAGCAGAAGCCGTTCATCGAGATCAACGCCGATTTCTACCGGCAGGCGCGGCCGCGCCCCCTGCTGGCGCGACCGGTGCCCGCGGCGCGGATTGACACCGAGCGCTCGCCGCTGCGGGTGGCGATCGTGGGATCCGGTCCGTCGGCGATGTACGCCGCCGACGAGTTGCTGACCCAGCCCGAGGTGTCGGTGACGGTGTTGGACCGGCTGCCGGTGCCCTACGGGCTGGCCAGACACGGCGTCGCCCCGGACCACGACAAGACCCGCAAGGTCGGCGAGCTGTTCGACGTCATCTCCGCGCAGCCGGGGTTCGGTTCGTACTTGAACGTCGATGTCGGTGCGCATGTTTCGCACGCCGAACTGCTCGACCATTTCCACGCCGTGATCTACGCGGTCGGCGCGTCGTCGGATCGCAAACTCGCCGTCCCGGGTGAGGGCCTGGCGGGCACCGTGTCGGCCACCGATTTCGTGGCCTGGTACAACGGTCACCCCGATTACGCCGACCGGGTATTCGACCTGTCCGCCCGGCGTGCCGTGATCGTCGGCAACGGCAATGTCGCCCTCGACGTCGCGCGCGTGCTGACCAGTGACCCCGCGACGCTGGCCGGTACCGACATCGCGCCGTCCGCGTTGCGGGCGCTGCGCGAGAGCAAGATCGAGGAAGTGGTCGTGCTCGGCCGGCGCGGCCCGCTCGAATCAGCGTTCACCGTGCCGGAATTCGTCGGCCTGCTCGGCTGCGATGTGGACGTCGTGGTCGAGGGCGAGCTGCCCGGACTCGGCGCGGAACTGCCTTTCCATGTGGAACAGAAGCTGCGGCTGCTGCACAGCGCGCGGACCCGGCCGGTGGGCGAGCGCAAGCGCATCGTGTTCCGCTATCTGTCCGCCCCCACCGAGATCCTCGGCACCGATCGGGTGACCGGCCTCGAGGTCGGCCGCACCGAGCTGGTCACCGATCCGGACGGCCGCGTCCGCGCCGTCGCGACCGGGGCGACCGATCGGCTGGACGCCGGCTTGGTGCTCACCTCGGTCGGTTACCGCGGCGTCGCGGTGCCGGGCCTGCCGTTCGACGAGCAGGCCGCGGTGATCCCGAACGAGCAGGGCCGAGTGCTGGAACATCCGGGCGGCACCGTGGTCGCCGGGACGTATGTGACCGGCTGGATCAAGCGTGGGCCCACCGGCTTCATCGGCACCAACAAGTCCTGTGCGCAGGAGACGGTGCGGCAGCTGGCCGCGGACTTCAACGCGGGGCGTCTGCCCGAACCCGCCGGGTCCGCCGCGGAATTCGATCGGCTGGTGCGGATGCGCCAGCCCGCGGTCCGGGCCGGGGGAGCGGTGGGAGCCCGCCCCGGCCGAGTCCGCCGCTTGCTGGCTCGCGCCTGACGAACCCCGCCTCGAGATACCCCGGCCGCGCCGGTATCTCGAGGCGGTTCCACATGCGAGGTCAGCGTGCGGTGAAACCGCCATCGATGGCGAGGGCGGCGCCGGTCACGAAACTGGCTTCACCGCTGAGCAGATACGCGCAGAACGAGGCGATTTCCTCTGGCGTCGCGATGCGGCCCATCGGGTGCAGCGCCGCGATGGCGGCCTCTCCTTCGGGCGTCGCGCCCATCGAGTTCCGGAACGCCGGGGTGTCGACCGCACCCGATACCAGTGCGTTCACCCGTACCCCCTGCTCGGCGGCCTCGAGCGCCACGGCACGGGTCAAGCCGACCACCCCATGCTTCGCGGCCACATACGGTGCCACCGAACCCATGCCGACCACACCGAGATTCGACGCGTTGTTCAGGATCGCGCCGCCGCCGGAGGCCGCCAGCGCGGGCACCTGATGCCGCAAGCCGTAGAACACGCTGGTGAGGTTCAGTTCCAGATCGGCGCGCCATCCCGCCTCGTCGATCTCCGCGACCGGACCGAAGGCGCACACCGCGCCCGCATTGTTGAACGCCGCGTCCAAGCGGCCGTATTCGGCCAGCGCGGCGTCGGTCAACCGGGCCACGTCCTGCTCCACTGTGACATCGGTCGGCACGAAGAGCGCACGCCCGCCTGCCGCGCGAATGTCGGCGGCCATCTGGTCGCCCGCGTCCTTGCTCCGCGCGCCGAGCACCACCGCGGCGCCTTCGCTCGCGACGCGCAGCGCCACCGCCTTGCCGACACCCGAGGTCGCGCCGGTGATCAGGACGACCTGCTCCGCGAACCGTGTTGCCATCGTTGAATTTCCTCTCCGCTCTGGCGATCCCCCTCCGTGGCGGGACCCGCTGTCGAGTCAAGTCGGCGGCGCACGGCGATGCTGGCGAATATCAGACATCTAGTTGATGCGTCATCAGTACGGCGGGAAGCGGGCCGCGCTGTGCAAAGGGCAAAGATGCGGTTACCGACCGCTCGGTGCCTGTCGTGCGGTGTGCTTTCCGGTTGTAAACCGGCGTCGAGTTCGGTTGGCTCAGTGATTTCGAGATCGCTGTGTAATAGCGGAATCGACCAAATCGCAGACTGATTCGCGGTGTCTAGAAGGCTGGACGGTCTGTTCAACTCACATCTACCTGGCATTTCGGACGACAATGGCTTTGAGGCGAACAATCCGTATCAATTGCGCATCCGCGTAGACGCGAAACAGCTAACCTGTGGTGGCTGTTTGGAAGACGACCGCGGCCACAGGGGAACGCCATGTGATGGACGTGGTCACGGTGCGTTGACGGGATAGCGAATGACTACAGGTCTGGGTTTCAGCATCGGTGCAGTGAACTCCGTGACGGCTTCGGTCAGCGCGGATCGACCACGGCCGGCGGTGCGATCTCGGCGCACCGCGGTAACCTTCGACAGCGCGGGCGGACTGCGCTTGGGCGGCATTCCGCAATTCGACATGGCGGTCACTGATTTCGCCGACCTCGGCCGGGATCCCGAAGCGGTGGTTGTCGGCGGCCGCATCTGGTCCCCGGCCAATCTCGTCGCCGCGGTGGTCGGCGAACTGCGGGCGGCGCAGCCGGGTGCGTCCGAAGCGGGCGTCGTGACCACCTACCCCGCAATATATTCCGACAAGCAGGTGGCGCTGCTGCGGCAAGCGCTGGACCTATCCGGGGCGGGTGACGTGCTCCTGGTGCCCGAACCGGTTGCGGCCGCGGAATGGCTGGAGCACGAGCAGGGCCCGCTGGAAACCGGCTTCGTCCTGATCTACGACCTGGGGGGCACCAGCCTCGACGTGAGTATCGTGCGTGTCGGTCCGGACTGGGACAACCATCCGATGATCGGTAAGCCGATGCGCTCCTACGACTTCGGCGGCAGGCCGCTGGGGTCGATGATCGCGCGGTACGCCCCTGGCGTGTCGTCCGCGGGACTGTCGATGACGTCCATCGTCGACATCGACGGGTTGCGCACCGCGCATGTGCAGGACTCGCTGCAACTGGTCCGCGACTGTGTGCGGGAGGCGGGGGTCACCCTGTCCGCTATCAGCCGCATCCTGCTGGTGGGCGGCGCGTCACGCCCCGCGGAGGTGGCGCGGACCCTCGCCGAACTCGGCCGCCCCGTGGTGATCTCGGCAGACCCCGGTCAGACGATCGCCGCCGGCGCCGCCCTCATGGCGGCGCGCACCATGGCGCTCGGCGCCTCGGACGGCCGAGCCGCCGCGCCGCGGGTGGCGGTGTTCTCCAGTGCGGCGGTGGTCTCCGCCGTCGCGATGTCGGCGGTCACGGTCTTCGGCGGGCCGACGGTTCCCGAGCTGTCGCCGCTGCTCGAGCGTCTGCCGGAACTCGGCGCGCCGACCGACAGCCTGTTGGTCGACGTAGGCGACGAGCAGCTCGCCGACGCCTGGTCCTGGGTGACCGCGCCCGGCACCTGGCATGCGAGCCGGGCGGCACTCGCGCAGCGGACTTCCGCTTACACCCGGTTCATCACACCGGCGCCGCGGAGCGCCGGTTATGGTCCTTCGATGACGGAGTCGCGGCCCGGCTCGCATCGCGACCCGCGAAACTGCTGCGCGGCAGGCCACATGCGCTACCGGGGATACGGCGATCCCGCCTACTTCGTGAATCCGCTGCCGTTCGCGCCGGTCGTCCGTCCCGTGCCCGGAGACGTCGCGCAGCCGCCCGTTCCCGGGCAGCCTTCGACTCCTGGTCTACCGTTGCCGGGGCAGGCGCCGGACCGGCCCGGTCGGCCCGCGCCGGGGCCGGACACCCCCGCACCGCAGAATGGTTCGACTCCCGCGGAGCCCGGTCCAGCTTCCGGTGGCAACACGCCGGGGGGCGCTGCGGGCAATTCCTCGACCGGAACGCCCGATTCGTCGGGTGCCGGATCAGGGGAGCAGGGAGCATCCTCTGGGGCGAGTTCGTCGTCCTCCGGTGATGCCGTGGGACCATCAGACGGTAGCTCCGGGAGTGGGGGAGCGTCGAGTGGTTCGACGAATGACTCCGCCCCGAACGAAACGTCCGACGACTCACCGGGTGGCTCGTCGGCGGATGGGTCGACCGGGAACTCTTCGTCGCACGGTTCGTCGCCGGGCGGGTCCGCCGGGAATTCTTCGTCACATGGTTCGTCCTCGGGCGGGTCGAATGGCAATTCCTCGTCGCACGGTTCCTCGTCGGGTGGGTCCGCTGGTGAATCGTCCTCGGGTGGTTCGGCTTCCGGTGGTTCGGAGGGCAATTCGTCCACGAGCGGAGCGTCTTCAGGTGGGTCGACCGGCAACTCCTCGACGCACGGGTCGTCGTCCTCCGCAGGGGCAGCCGGCAATTCGTCGGCCGGTGGGTCATCCTCGACCGGTGGCTCCGCATCAGCCGGGCGTCCGGGAGGCGCGTCGTCGGCGGGTAATCATTCGGGCGGGAATTCCTCCGGCGCTTCGTCGTCCGGGGGGTCGCGGGGCCGGTCCGGCTCGGTCGGCGGTTCGTCCGCGGGCGGCGCAGGCGCGGGCGGCGGCGGAGGCCGCGGTCGGTAGCGGCGACGGCTCGGATGGTGAATCCTTCGGCGTGCGTGGAGGTCTCGCCGCGGCGGATTCGCCGGTCGCCGCTGTGGCGCCGAGGCACAATGGATTGATGGCATCCGGGGGTCCCCAGCTGATCGCGCTGGACGTGGACGGGACGCTGCTGGACACGGGAACACCGATCAGTACGCGGGTGGTCGAGGCTGTGCGCGCGGCCGTGGCGGCGGGGGCGCATGTCGTGGTGACCACGGGCCGCACGCTGCTGACCACACGTCCGGTGCTCACCGAACTCGGTCTGCGCGAGGGTCATGCCTTGTGCTCGAACGGCGCCGTGCACATCGACGTCGCCAGAGGCGAACCGGTCGCGATCCAATCGTTCGACCCCGCGCCGGCGATCACCGCGCTGCGTGCCCTGTTCCCGGCGATGATCTTCGCCGTGGAGAAGGTCGGCATCGGTACCTGGGCCACCGGGGCCGGGCCCGGCGAGTTCTCCTTGGGCGAGTATCTGCTCGTCGACCACCACGCGCTCAGCAGCGAGCCGACCCCGCGCCTGAACGGCTGGTTGCCGGACGGTTCGCTGGAGGAGATGCTGCTGGCGCTGCGCTCCTTGCAAGTGCCCGGCGCGAGCTGGGTGCACGGCGAGTTCGGGCCGTGGCTCACCGTTTCCCGGCAGGGCGTGTCGAAGGGGTGGGCGCTCGAACAGCTCCGCCTCGCCCTCGGTGTGCCGGACGAGGCGACGCTGGCCATCGGCGACGGATACAACGATCGCGACATGCTGCGCTGGGCAGCGCATTCGGTCGCGATGGCCAACGCGCCCACAGACATCCGCGACCTCGCCGACGAAGTGACGGGTCACGTTCTCGACGACGGCGCCGCCACCGTCCTCGAGCGCTGGTTCCGCCCCTGACCAGGCGACGCAGCCGCGTTCCCGCCGCCTTCTGCTCGGCCTACGCGGTACTGGTTTTCGCGACGATGTCCAGGTAGTGCTGGTTGAACATGAGGCCGAGGACGTTGCCGAACGGGTCGACCACGGCGGCGGTGACGAAGCCCTCGCCGTTGCCGCGCGGCGTGATGGGGTCGTACACGGTCGCGCCGAGTTCGAGCAGCCGGTCGAAGGTTGCTTGCAGGTCGTCGACGTGCCAGTTGACGATCGCGCCGCCGGGGGCGTTGCGGGCTCCGGCAGGCGCGTAGGCGCGGTTCACGATGCCGAATTCGTGCTGGTAGTCGCCGATGCGGAACTCGTAGTAGCCGCCAGGGACGTGGTAGTAGGGCTCGATGCCGAAGAACCGGCTGTACCAGTCCTTGGCGGCCTCGAGGTCGTCGGCGTAGAAGGTGCTCGTCGCCATTCCGCGCAACATGGGGTTCTCCTTCGAGTCGTTCTTTTCCGTTGTTGCCTCCATCATCCGAGGAAAAGTGCGCAACGAATGAGCACTTTTGTCGGCAGAATCGAGGCATGCGAGCGGACCGATTGGTGGCGATCCTGCTGATGATGCAGAGCCGGGGACGGGTGACGGCCGCGCAGGTCGCCACGGAACTGGAGACCTCGGTCGCCACCGCGCGCCGCGATCTCGAGGCGCTGTCGGCGGCGGGGGTGCCGGTGTATCCGCAGCCCGGGCGCGGCGGCGGCTGGTCGCTGGTGGGAGGGGCGCGCACGGATCTGAGCGGGCTGACGGCCGGGGAGGCGCGGGCGTTGTTCCTCCTGGCCGGTCCGTCCGCGGGCGCGGTGCCGGAGGCCAGGTCCGCGCTGCGCAAGCTGGTCCGGGCGCTGCCCCAGACCTTCCGAGGGGATGCGGAAGCGGCGGCCGACGCCGTGGTGATCGACCCGGCGCGCTGGGGCGCCACCGACCGTGCGCTGCCGCCGGCGATGTCCCTGCTGCAACGCGCTGTCGTGCAGCGCAACAAGGTGCGGCTGCGCTATGCGAACCGCACCGGCGAGCGGTCCGAGCGTCTGGTCGACCCGTGGGGACTGGTGGACAAGGACGCCGTCTGGTACTTGGTCGCCGGGACCGAGCACGGGCAGCGGACGTTTCGCGTCGATCGGATCGCCGAGGCACTGCTCACCGACGAACCGGCGCACCGCCCGGACGACTTCGACCTCGCCGCCGCCTGGGCGCAGGTGGTCGAGGAGATGGAGCGGCGGCGCGCGAGCACCGCCGCCACCCTGTTGATCTCCGAACGCCTGCTGCCGATTCTGCGTGACCAGCAGGGCAGGAACTGCGTCGTGGACGGCCCGGCCGGCGACGGCCGCGTCCGCGTCCGCGTCACCGCGCCCACCGCCTGGATGCTCGCCCAGCAGCTGGCGGGTTGGGGCGCCTCCATCGAGGTCCTGGGTCCTGCCGAGGTCCGCGCCGAGCTGGCCCGCCTGGGCGCCGAACTGCTCGACCGCTACGGAGCGGATGATCGGCTCGACGCGCCACCGTGACGGGCGACCGGTGCAGGGCAGGGCGGCGTCCCGGGGGGCAGCGGTGACGGGCGTCGACGGTCGCGAACTGCCGATCCTGCGGACGCACGGTCACAGCGGAGCGTGGATGTCTCGAGCCAGGTGCGCCCTCGACCGGTCGATGGACCGATGCGGTCGCGAAAATTCGTCCCAGACCTCGACGCTGCTTCCCATCCGCTTGCGGAGCGTCGATGTTTCGAGCCAGGCGTGCCCCTCGGCCGGTTCTCACGGGGGTGCGCACGAACCGATGAGGCCGCGCGAATCCTCGGCGCCAGATGCCTCCACCACATTCACCGCCGTCAGCGCGGCGCGAGGACGTGACCGGCCAGCATGCGCACCATGTCCGAGGCCAGCACGGCGTGACCGCTCATGCTGAAGTGGATGAGGTCGGCGCTCATCAGGTCCGGCCGCAGGCGCAGCGGGTGGTCCCACAGTTCGAGCAGGAGCGCGTCGTAACGGGCGGCCAGCTCGCGGACCATATCGTTGAGCGCGGCCATGCGCTCGCGCATCGGACGCATGGGCGCCATGCGCTCGACTTCCCAGACATCGGCCAGGGTGAACGTGACGACCTGTGCGCCGGTGCGGGTCAGCGTCGCGAACAGGGTGTCCAGGTTCGTCCGCAGCTCGGCGAGATCGCCGCCGGGCAGGAACAGGTCGTTGCCGCCGCAGCTGAGATGGACCAAGTCGGGCTGGAATTCGAGTACGGCGGGCAACTGCTCGGCGAGGACCTGGGCGGAGGTGGCGCCGATCCGGCCGGTGTTCAGATAGGCCAGATCCGGGCGGGCCGCGGTTAGCACGGTCGCGACGCGATCGGCCCAGCCCACCGGTTCGTATCCCGGGCTGGGGTCGCCGACGCCCTGCGCGATGGAGTCGCCGAGCACCGCGTAGCGCCGCCATGGCGCGTCGGCGAGCAGGCGTCGCTGTTCTGCGGGCGGCAGCAGCAGAGGGTCGTTCGCTTCGGTACGAATCTCGTTGTCGCTCATCATTTTTCCTGGTTGTCGGTGACGAAGGAGGGAGTGCGGGACGGTAGCGCCGCCAAGCATGCGGCCGCGGCGGCGATGCCCGCGCACACCCCGAAGACGGTGTGGAACGCCCCGATCGGATCGTCGGGTCGCGCCGCGAACACGGCGGCCAGCACGGCGACGCCGAGCGCGCCGCCCACCTGCCGCGCGGTCAGGTTCATGCCGGTTCCGGCGGCGAACTGCTGTGGCGGAAGGGAACCGGCGGCCGCGGTGCCAAGCACCGTGACGACGAAACCGATGCCGCCGCCGCCGAGCACGCCGGCCGGAATCCACGCCGACCACAGGTTCGGGGTGGGTCCGAAGGCGTCCGTGCTCATCCACACGGTGCACGCGACGAACATCGCCGCACCGAGCACACCCAGCCATCGCCTGACCGTGGGCGAGGCGACCCGGCCGGCGACAGTCGCCGTCACCATCGACGTGACCGCCCCGATGGTCATCGCGCCCGCCGAGCCGAGCACCGAGTAGCCCCAGATCGCGTCGAGGAACAGCGGTCCCGAAAGCAGCCAGGCGAACATGGCCGCGCCGAAGACGAACGACGTCGCGTTGGCCAGCGCGTAGGACTTGCTGCGCCAGAGGTCTACGGCGATCGCGGGCTCGCGATGGCGCGCGGAGCGAACGAGCGCGGTCACCACCAGCAGTCCGCCGCCGATCAGCGCGGCGAGCGTCCCCGCCGAGGTCCAGCCCCAGCGCTGCCCCTCGGTGACGCCCGCGACCAGTCCGCCGAGACCCAGCGCCACCGCGAGGGTGCCCAGCGGATCCGGCATCGCGCCGCCGGAAGGACGGGCGTCCACGGCCGGAATGCGCACGGCTGCCGCGATGAGCAGGAGTGCCACCGGCACGTTGATCACGAAGACCGCCCGCCAGTCGAACCCTTCGACCAGTGCGCCGCCGAGCGCGGGACCGACCACCGCGGCGAACCCGCCCGCGGCCGACCAAGCTCCGATGGCCGCGCCGATCTTCTCCCGCGGGGTGGCGGCGAGCACCAGGCCGAGGGCCGAGGGCACCATCAGCGCCGCTGTCGCGCCTTGCAGCACGCGGCCCGCGATGAGCCAGCCCGCCGTCGGAGCGAGTCCGCACAGCAAGGAGGTGAGGGCGAAACCGGCCAGGGCGCCGAGGAACAGCTTGCGGCGTCCGATCGCGTCGGCGAAACGTCCGGCGGGTGTGAGCAGCGCGGCGAAAGCGACCGCGTATCCGCTGACGATCCAGGTCAGCGTGGTGGTGGCGGTGCCGGGGTAGTCCCGGGCGATCGAGGGGAAGGCGATATTGACCACGGAGAGGTCGAGGAAAGCGATGAAGGCCGCGCCGCAAGCGATCAGCAAGGTGCGGGTAGCCGCGGTCGCGGTCGGTGGGCTGTCCAGCCGCACGGACGCGTCGGTCATAGGGAATCCTTCGGAAGGGGAAACAAAACGCACGATCGTTCGTTCACTTAAAGTACGACCATACGTTCGTATGTGCAACACCGAAGTGGAAGAATGACGTCATGACCGAGTCCGGCACCGCGGGCGCCCAGCAGCGCGAAACCGACCAGCGGTTGGCCAAGGGAGCCCGTGCGCGGGCGTCGATCGCCCGCCGCGCCGCCGATGTGGCATCCGTCGAGGGCCTCACCGGCCTCAGTATCGGACGCTTGGCCGCCGATCTGGGGCTGAGCAAAAGCGGTATCGCCACCCTTTTCGGCAGCAAGGAGAGTTTGCAGCTCGCCGCCGTGCAGACCGCGCGGCAGGTCTTCGTCGACGAGGTCATCACACCCAGCCTGAGCGAGCCCGCCGGACTACCCCGCCTGCGCGCCCTGGTCGAGCGCTGGTTCGGTCAGGTGGCCGAGCCTGCGTTTCCCGGCGGGTGCTTCCGCGTCGCGACCCTCGCGGAATTCGACAGCAGACCCGGACCGGTACGCGACGCCATCGCCGAAGACCGCCGGGATTGGCTCGCGTTTCTGGTCAAGGAGATCCGCCGCGCCCAGCAGCAGGGGCATCTCGACGGCCGTGCCGCCGATGCGGTCGCGTTCGAACTCGACGCGGTGATCGCCGCGGCGCACACCGCGCGGCAGATGGGCGACGAGTGGGGCGTGCGCACCGCGCACGCCGTCGTGGCGGACCTGCTCGGACCCGGCGACTAAGTACTAGTCGGCCGGTGCGCCGTTGACCAGGTAGTCCAGGTAGGAGCCTGGAATCGGGCACAGTTCCACGCCGTCGGCGTCCACGATGTGCGGTCGGATGGTGCCGGTGGGGGTGATCTCGGGGCTCTCGATCAGCACCGTCGTCGCGGCCGGGAGCGCGAGGAACTGCACCGCGAACGGCATGGCGGTGGCCAGCTCGAGCAGCGTGGTGTAATACGACGCGCGGTGCGCGTGGTCTTCGAAGCACTCGACCGACCAGCCGGAGAACTCCGGGTCGTCGGTCGCGGTGCGGGCCAGGACCAGCACCGGCGATTCGAGTCCGCACGACGAGACGATCGCCTGCTGATCCTCGCCGGGAAAGTCCAACCGATCGGTCAGACCGACTCCGGCCGCCACTTCGCGCTGATACCAGACGTCGCGCAGGGTGCGATCGACCTGTTCGGCCCAGGTCTGCGTATCGGTTCGTTCGGCCAGGCCCAGGGTGCCGTCGTCACGGCCGCGCACCCGGACCAGATTCCAGCCGATCCGGATCGTCTCGCCGGGGTGGTACCGCGTGCCCGCCGCGACCGTGGACTCCAGATACGACAGCAGCCAGTTCTCCATGCCGGGCAACTGCGGCTCGGTGAACACGACGGTGAACTCCGGATGTTTGTGGCTGACGCAGGAGGTGGTGCGGAAGGACTCGGCCATGCCATGTTCCTAGCACGAAGAGTGGGTTCGCGGACGACTCCGAGGTTCCCGGACCCCGGTAGGGCCGGAACGGTCAGGCCGAGAGCGCGCGCGTCTGCGCGATTGCCGCGTGATAGCGATCCAGGACGACGCGGGGGAGAGCCGGATGCGCGCCGAGCACGTCGGCGTGGACCGCTCCTGGCGCCGCGTGGGCGAGGCGATCGGTCAGCAATCCGGGTGCGAGGAACCAGGGGGCGACCAGCATCTGGTCCGCGCCACGGGCGCGCAGTCGTGCTATCGCTTCGGTCACCGACGGTTGGGCGGTCGCGAAGCAGATCTCGGTGCGCCAACCGGTGCGGGCGGCCAGGCGCGCGGCCACCTCGGCGGTGCGCGCGTTGGCCGCCGACGACGACGAGCCGACCGCCGCGACGGCGACGCCCAAACGTCGATCCGAACAGTCATGCCCGCCGCCGGCGGCGAGCACCCGGTCGCGCAGCGCACCGATCAGTCCGGCGTCCACGCCGAGCACCTCGGCTTGGGTCAGGCGCAACCCGAGATGGCGGGCACCGGCCGCGGCGAGCAGACCGGGCAGGTCCACCTTGGCGTGGAAGGCGCTGCCGAGCAGCAGCGGCGTCACCACCGCATGGGTGTGCCCGTCGGCGGCCACGGCGTCCACCACCTGTTCCACCGACGGGGCGGTGAGATCGAGGAACGCCGTCCGGACGTCGAGGTCCGGACGCGCGTCCGCCACGGCGCCGACCACCTGCGCCACGGTCGCCGCCGAGCGCGGGTCCCGACTGCCGTGCGCTACCGCGATCAGCGCGGGCGGCCGCGCCGCGCTCCGGTCGAGCACGACCGGATCTCCGAGCCGGGACGCCGGGGCGCCCGCGCGCGAGACCGGTGCGGTGCCGAAAAGAGCTCGCCGCACAGCCATGTCAGGCTCCGGTGCCGACCTCGACGGCGGTCAGCACGTCACCGACCAGACCGGCCGCCAGCGTATTGCCACCGGCCGGATCGATCAGCAGGAAGCTGCCGGTGTGCCGGTTCACCCGGTAGTCGTCGGCCGCGATCGGCTCGGCGACCCGCACCGAGATGCGCCCGATATCGTTGAGCTCCAAGGACTCCGGGCCCGGGTCGGCCGCCAGGCGCTGCTCGTCGAAGCGCTCCAGCAGCGCGCCGACGATCGCCTGGGTGGTCCGCGTGCCGTGCTTGAGCAGCAGTCGCGCTCCGGGGCGCAGCGGCTTGTCGCCCAGCCAGCAGACGGTGGCGTCGAAGGCGTCGACCGGCTCGGGCGCGTCGGCGGTCGAAGCGATGATGTCGCCCCGGGAGATGTCCACGTCGTCGGCGAGGATCAGCGTGACACTGCGTCCGGCCTGGGCCACCGCGAGTTCACCGTCGGGGGTGTCGATCCGCTCCACGGTCGTGCGGATACCCGAGGGCAGCACCACGACCTCGTCGCCCGGGGCGACCGCGCCCGCCGCGATCTGCCCGGCGTAGCCGCGATAGTCCGGGTACTCGGCGGTGCGCGGCCGGATCACGTACTGCACCGGGAACCGCAGCCCCAGCGCGTGATTGCCGGTGCTGTCGGCATCGACCGGCACCGATTCCAGGTGCTCGATCAGCGAGGGACCGTCGTAGTACGGGGTGTTGTCCGACCGGGTGGCGATGTTGTCGCCGTGCAGCGCCGAGACCGGGATCTCCAGCACGTCCTCGCTCGACCAGCCCAGCGTGCTGGTGAGCTGGTTGAACTCCGCGGAGATGGCGGCGAAGACGGCGGCGGCGTCGTCCACCAGATCGATCTTGTTCACGGCGAGCACCAGCTTCGGCACACCGAGCAGCGCGAGCACTGCCGCGTGCCTGCGGGTCTGCTCGATCACGCCCTTGCGCGCGTCGACGAGCAGAATCACCAGTTGCGCGGTGGACGCGCCGGACACGGTGTTGCGGGTGTACTGCACGTGCCCGGGGGTGTCCGCGAGCACGAAAGAGCGGCGCGGGGTGGCGAAGTAGCGGTAGGCGACATCGATGGTGATGCCCTGTTCACGTTCCGCGCGCAGCCCGTCCACGAGCAGCGAGAGATCCGGTGTGGCGAGACCCCTGTCCACCGACGCGCGGGTGACGGCGTCGATCTGGTCGGCCAGAACGGATTTCGTGTCGTAGAGCAGGCGTCCGACCAGAGTGGACTTGCCGTCGTCGACAGAACCGGCGGTGGCCAGCCTCAATAGGTCGGACATGTCAGAAATAACCCTCTCGTTTGCGGTCTTCCATCGCGGCTTCGGAGACGCGGTCGTCACCGCGGGTCGCACCGCGTTCGGTCAGTCGGGACGCGGCCACCTCGGCGAGGATCGCCTCGTTGTCGGCGGCGTCGGAAAGGATGGCGCCGGTGGAGGAACCATCGCCCACGGTGCGGTAGCGCACCGATCGGGTCTGGAGCACCTCGCCGTCGCGCGGGCCACCCCACACGCCGGGCGTCATCCACATGCCGTCGCGCAGGTACACCGGACGCTCGTGCGCGTAGTAGATGCTCGCCAGGTCGATGTCCTCGCGGGCGATGTAGCGCCAGATGTCCAGCTCGGTCCAATTGCTCAGCGGGAACACGCGCACGTGCTCGCCCGGCGCGTGCCGCCCGTTGTAGAGATTCCACAACTCGGGACGCTGCCGCTTCGGGTCCCACTGGCCGAAGGCGTTGCGCAGCGAGAAGATCCGCTCCTTGGCGCGCGAGCGCTCCTCGTCACGGCGGCCGCCGCCGAACACGGCGTCGAACCGGTGCTCGCTGATCGCGTCCAGCAGCGGGACGGTCTGCAAGGGGTTGCGGATGCCGTCGGGGCGCTCGGTGAGCCTGCCGTCGGCCAGGTAGTCCTCCACCTTCGCCACGTGCAGGCGCAGGCCGTAGCGCTCGACCACCTTGTCCCGGAACTCCAGTACCTCGGGCAGGTTGTGCCCGGTGTCCACGTGCAGCAGGGCGAACGGCAGCGGCGCGGGCCAGAACGCCTTGAGCGCCAGATGGAGCAGCACCGTGGAGTCCTTGCCGCCGGAGAACAGGATCACCGGCCGCTCGAACTCGCCCGCCACCTCGCGGAAGATGTGGATCGCCTCGGACTCCAGCGCGGCGAGGGTGTCGAAATCGGTGATGCCGAGCGATCGTTCGCTTCGAATGGTTTCGGTCATGCTGTGTCCTTCTTCGCATGCCCGAGGGGGCCCTGCGTGGTTACGCAGGCTGCCTCCTCCGGGCCCTGACTCGGTCATGCTGTGTGCAACCCGCATTCGGTCTTGGCGAGGCCGGCCCAACGGCCGCTTCGCGGATCGGCTCCCGGCTCCGGCTTCCGCGTGCACGGAGCGCAGCCGATGGACGGATACCCCTCCTCCACCAGGGGATTGACGAGGATGCCGTGCTTTTCGATGTAGTCCTGCATCTCCTCGTCGGACCACGGCGCGATCGGGTTGATCTTCACCAGTCCGAACGCCTCGTCGAACGAGACCAGCGGCGCGTTCGCCCGGGTCGGCGCCTCCACCCGGCGAATGCCGGTAACCCAGGCGTTGTACCCCGCGAGCGACTTCTGCAGCGGGACCACCTTGCGCAACCGGCAGCACTCGTTCGGCTCGCGGGCGAACAGATCCTTGCCCAGCAGCCGGTCCTGCTCGGCGACCGTATGCTCCGGCTGGACGTCGATCACATTCACCCCGTACACGGCCTCCACCGCGTCCCGGGTGCCGATGGTCTCGGCGAAGTGGTAGCCGGTGTCCAGGAACAGCACGTCCACGCCGGCGCGAATGCCTGCGGCCAGGTGCACGAGCACCCCGTCCTGCATGTTGGAAGCCACGATGTAGTTCCTGCCGAACGTGTCCTCGGTCCACTGCAGGAGTTCGGTCGCCGAGGCGCCGTCGAGTTCGGCGGCACCGCGCGCGGCGATGGCGCGGAGCTCGTCCTCGGACAGCTTCTCCGCGAGTTCGGTTGTCACAGTTGATCTCCCGTCGACACTTATCTCAGGTCGGCCTCGTCGGCGCGGACCGCCCACTGGGCGAACCGTTCGCCGTCCGTACGCTGCTTGACGAAATTGCGCACCACCCGGTCGATGTAGTCGCCCAATTCCTGCGTGGTCACCTTGTGCTGGCGCAGCTTGCGCCCGAAGGCGCTGTCGAAGCCGAGGCTGCCACCGAGGTGAACCTGGAAGCCCTCCACGTGATTCCCGCTGCCGTCGTCGACCAACTGGCCCTTGAACCCGATGTCGGCGATCTGCGAGCGGGCGCAGGAGTTCGGGCAACCGTTGATGTTGATCGTGATCGGGACGTCCAGCTGCGCGTTCAGATCCGCCAGCCGTTCCTCCAGCTCCGGCACCAGCGCCTGGGACCGCTTGCGGGTCTCGGCGAAGGAGAGCTTGCAGAACTCGATACCGGTGCAGGCCATCAGATTGCGCCGCCACAGCGAGGGTCGCGCCTGCAGGCCGAGCGGTTCCAGCTCGTCGATCAGCGCGTCGACCTTGTCGTCGGGCACGTCGAGCACGATCAGTTTCTGATAGGGGGTGAACCGGACGCGGTCGGAGCCGATCCGTTCCACCGCGTCGGCGACCTCGGTCAGGATGGTGCCCGAGACCCGGCCCGCGATGGGGGAGAAGCCGACGGCGTTGAGCCCGTTGCGCAGCCGCTGCACGCCGACGTGGTCGATCGGTTTGGTCGGCTGCTCGGGTGCGGGGCCGTCGATCAGCTTGCGCTTCAGGTACTCGTCTTCCAGCACCTGGCGGAACTTCTCGATGCCCCAGTCCTTGATCAGGAACTTCAGGCGCGCCTTGGTGCGCAGGCGGCGGTAACCGTAGTCGCGGAAGATCGAGACGACGGCCTCCCATACGTCCGGCACCTCCTCCAGCGGCACCCACACGCCCACCCGCTGGGCGAGCATCGGGTTGGTGGACAGGCCGCCGCCGACCCACAGGTCCAGACCGGGGCCGTGTTCGGGGTGCACGACGCCGACGAACGCCACGTCGTTGATCTCGTGCACCACGTCCTGCTGGCCGGAGATCGCGGTCTTGAACTTGCGCGGCAGGTTGGAGTACTCCTTCTTGCCGATGTAGCGGCGCACGATCTCCTCGATCGCGGGCGTGGGGTCGATGACCTCGTCCAGCGACTCGCCCGCCAGCGGGGACCCGAGCACCACACGCGGGCAGTCGCCGCAGGCCTCGGTGGTCTTCAGTCCGACCGCCTCGATCCGCTTCCAGATCTCCGGGACGTTCTCCACCTCGATCCAGTGGTACTGCACGTTCTCCCGGTCGGACAGATCCGCGGTGTCGCGGGCGAACTCGGTGGAGATCTGACCGAGGGTGCGCAGTTGCGCGAGATTCAGCGCGCCGCCGTCGCAGCGCACGCGCATCATGAAGTACTTGGCCTCGAGCAGGTCGATGTTCTCGTCACCGGTCCAGGTGCCGTCGTAGCCCTGCTCGCGCTGGGTGTACAGACCCCACCAGCGGAATCGGCCGCGCAGGTCGCCTTTGTCGATCCCGTCGAAGCCCGTCTTGGCGTAGATGTTCTCGATGCGGGCGCGGACGTTGAGCGGGTTGTCGTCCTTCTTGGACTGCTCGTTCGGGTTCAGCGGCTCGCGGTAGCCCAGCGCCCACTGGCCTTCGGCCTTGCGGCGCACAGGCTTGCCGGTGCGGGCGCGCGGGCCGGTGGAGGTCGCCTCGGGACGCGGGCGGTCCGGGCGGACGCGGCGTTCGGAGGCCGGGCGGTCGGGACGCGCGCGGTGCCCGGACTGGGATTCGGGCGTGGGCTGATCGTTCGGACCGGCGTCGGTGCTCGACGTCATGGGGTCGCTCCTGCGGGGTGGGTGGTACATCCTGCTGAGGGCGTGAGGGGCTGACTCACGCCTGCGGTGTCAGCGGGCCGATGAAGTCGGGGATCGCCGGGGACCCGGGGATCGGGCGCGCTGAGCTACCGAGGGGAACCGGGCAGACAGCAGGCGCTACAGACGCGCTTGAAATCGACGTGGCGACGTGCCACAAGTCGGATCTCCAAAGCGCGCATGCAGCCCATTGTGCCACGTCAGCGCTGGCCTTCCGACCCCACGTCCAGTATTTCCCGCACTTTGACGGGAAATGCCCTGCACGCTCGACCCCGTTTGTGACGGCAGTCATAGTTCGGGCGGAAACCGGGCGCGTGATATCACCGCCGCATCCAACGTGACACCGCGCACACCACTTGACCTCGAGTGAGGTGGAGGTAGCACGCTCGGCGGCATGAGTACCACAGCAGTCGATCCCGCCGCCGAACTCGAGGCCATCCGGGCGGTGGTCGAGAGCGTCCAGCACGCCCAGCGCAACGAACTCGTCGACGAATTCGCCGCGCTCTTCCGGGAGGACGCGATCTGGACCACCGGCCACGGCAAACGTCTCTTCGGCCGCGCCGCCATCGCCGAGTTCACCGCCCAGGTGCTGCCGGGGGCCACCGCGCACGGCACGGCCACCTACGAGGTCGAGCACGTGTTGTTCATCCGCCCGGACGTGGCCGCGGTCAAGGTACGGCAGCGTTATTTCACCCCGGAGGGCGTGTTGGACAGCGAAGGCAGCCCGCTGTACGTGATGTCCAAGGAGGACGGGCGTTGGGTGCTCACCGCGAACCAGAACACCCCGGTCGTGGGTGATTGAGCTGATCGGGCAGCCGGTGGGGTAGGGCGCCCGTCGCGGTGGCGCCGGACACTCGACCGTGCGGCCGTCGCGTCTCCGCTCGCCGGGTGCGGCGGCGACCGCGAATCGGTCCGAGAGGAGAACCGGGAGCCGTTCGCCCCGGGCGTCGGCGCGGTCGCGGCGGCGTTCACACTGGACAGGTGAGTTCTTCCGCCTTGTCCGCGAGCGTCGGCACCGCCGCGCCGGTGCTGCACGACTTCGGCGACGGCCCGTTCGGCATCTACGTCCACGTGCCGTTCTGCGCCACGCGGTGCGGCTACTGCGACTTCAACACCTACACCGCGGGGGAACTCGGCACATCGGCGTCACCGCAGTCGTGGCTGGCGGCGTTGCGGGGCGAGCTCGCCACCGCGGCGCGGGAGTTCGCGGCGTTGCCCACCCCGACGCCGGAAGTGTCCACCGTTTTCGTCGGCGGCGGCACGCCCTCCCTCCTGGGCGGTGACGGCCTCGCGGCGGTGCTGGACGCCGTGCGCGCCGAGTTCACCCTCGCCGCCGGGGCCGAGGTCACTACGGAGTCCAATCCGGAATCCACCTCCCCGGAGTTCTTCGAGCGCATCCGGGCGGCGGGATACACCAGAGTGTCGCTGGGCATGCAATCCGCCGCCCCGCACGTCCTGAAGGTGCTCGACCGCACGCACACCCCGGGCCGCGCGGTGGCCGCCGCGCGGGAAGCACGCGCCGCGGGATTCGAGCACGTCAACCTGGATCTGATCTACGGAACGCCGGGTGAGCGCGACGCCGACCTGGACGCCAGCCTGGACGCGGTGCTCGCGGCCGGCGTCGATCACGTCTCGGCGTACTCGCTGATCGTGGAGGACGGCACCGCGCTGGCCCGCCGGGTGCGCCGCGGTGAACTGCCCGCGCCGGACGACGACGTGCTCGCCGCCCGCTACGAACGGATCGACGCGCGCCTGCGATCGGCGGGTCTCGGCTGGTACGAGGTGTCGAACTGGGCCGAGGGCGACGCGGCGGCCTGCCGGCACAACCTCGGCTACTGGGACGGCGGCGACTGGCTCGGCGCCGGGCCCGGCGCGCACAGTCATGTCGGCGGCGTGCGGTGGTGGAACGTGAAGCATCCCGCGCGGTACGCCGATCGGGTCGGCGCGGGCGGGTTGCCCGCCGCGGGCTGGGAGGCGCTCAGCGCGGAGGAGCGGTACACGGAGCGGGTGATGCTCGCCGTCCGGCTGCGCACCGGCCTGCCGCTGGGCGATCTGGCTTCCTCGGCCCGCGCCGCCGTCGACCGGGTGGTCGGCGACGGTCTCGCGCTGCGCACCGCGGACGACCGGCTCGTGCTCACCGACCGGGGTCGTCTCCTCGCCGACGGCGTTGTCCGCGAACTGCTCGACTGATCAGCGTGTTCGCCGCGCACGCTCGGCTACCGAGACGACGCGGCGGGTCCGCGGATCGAGTACCTGGCGCCGGCTCCGGTGGTCCGGTGTGCGAGGCCGGTGACGCCGACCTCCTGTCACGAATCGGTGACCGGTCGGGACTACGTGTCTCGTTCCGGTAACGCGACGTCGCCCGTCCGCGTAGTCTGCGACCAACCCCCAAGGAGACTCATGGCGTCGGCACGACACATCACCCTTATCCATGAACCGGGCGAATTCGCCGAGGCGCGAGCAGCGGAGAAAGCGGAGAACGCGCGCCAGTGCGCCGTCGCCGCCCGCACCGTCGCCAGCTACGCGGAGAACGCCGCAGACTGTGAGTCGCTGCTGGCGATGCTCGGTCTCGACGCCCTCGCGGGCAAACAGGCGAGAGCCGGCGGTCGCGGCTGACCGCTACGGCTCGTTCGCGGCCAGAACGGTCCTGCGCCATTCCCGTGGCGAGAGCCCGTAAGCGGCGCGGAAACGCCGGGCGAAATGCGACGGATCGCGAAAACCCCAGCGGCGCGCGATCATCGCGATCGTCCGGTGCTTCTGGTCCGGCCGGGCCAGATCGCCGCGGACCCGCTCCAGCCGCTGGCCGATGATCCACTGTTCGAGGCTGTATTCCGCGTTCGCGCAGATCTTGTAGAGCTGCCGGACGGACATGTTGTGCGCTTTGGCGATCTGCTCCGGCCCCAGCTCGGGATCGGCCAGGTTGCGCCGGACATAGGCGCGCAGCCGGGACAGCAGGAGGTCGGAGGGCGCGACGGGGCCGCTGCCGTCGTCGCGGCCCGCCGACAACAGCAGTCCCCGGATCAACTCGATGCTGGCGCAGCCGGACAACGCGGCGGCCGGGTCGGCGCTGAGCGCGTCGGCCTCGGCGGTCAGTTGGACGATGTGGTTGGCCACCAGCCGGTAGTGCGGGCTGTGCTGCACTCTGGCGGCGGCCTGGCTGATCAGCTCGGCGGGCAGGCCGAGTTGATCGAGCGGCACGTACAGGCAGGTCGATGCCCCGTCGCCGCGCCTGCAGAAGTCGTAGGGCGCGTTCAGATCCATGACGTGCAGTTCGCCCGGTCGCACCACCCGCTCGACGCCGCCTTGCTCGTAGCGTCCGTCGCCGGCCTGCTGCACCGCGATCGCCAGCACCGGCGCGGGTGAGGTGCGCACTTGCTTCGGCGTCCGGATCAGCTGGATGCCCGAGGTGCGGGCGCGGACGACGCTCGCCTCGCCGAACCGCCACACGTCGACCATGGCGTGGATACGCTCGTCCGGCCCGTCCAGCACGACGTGGGACGGGACCGATGCCTGCTCTACCGCCGCGGCCACCGCGGCCGCCCGCTCGTGCGGCGCGATGGTGTCCGAATCGAACACGACCGTCATCACAGCCTCCGTCGCAAATGAGACAGATTCGGCAATCTTCGCACGTGCCCGGCCGATCGGGCCGTGCATTCTGAGCCCAAGATCGTGCACGCAGAGTCGTTTTTCCGGCGGCCGCCCGTCCTACGCTGTCGAACGACGACCATGATCGATTCCGGGTGCGGTGGAGGGGCGCGGTGGCGTGACCACCCGTAGGTCCGGTGGTGTTCGGGCACGGCCTCGGCCTCGGCGAGCACCCTCCGGCGGCGCCCGGCGACGCGCAGTCCGACCGTCACTCCGGATCGAAGGGAACCGCCATGCCGACGATCACCACCACCGATGGCGTCGAGATCTACTACAAGGACTGGGGTTCGGGACGCCCCGTGGTGTTCAGCCACGGCTGGCCGCTGAACGGCGACGCCTGGGACAACCAGATGAACCTGGTCGCGAGCAACGGGTGCCGCGCCATCGCGCACGACCGGCGCGGGCACGGTCGCTCCGGCGACGTGTGGGACGGGCACGACATGGACCACTACGCCGACGACCTCGCCGCGGTGCTGAACGAGCTGGACATCGAGGACGCGATTCTGGTCGGGCACTCCACCGGCGGCGGCGAGGTGACCAGATATCTGTCCCGGCACGGTACGTCGCGGGTCGCCAAGGCGGTGCTGCTCGGCGCGGTCCCGCCGTTGATGCTGCGGACCGACGCCAATCCCGAGGGAACGCCGATCCAGGCGTTCGACGACATCCGCGCCGGCGTGGCCGCCGACCGATCGCAGTTCTGGAAGGACCTGTCGGTCCCGTTCTACGGCGCCAACCGCCCGGGCGCCGAGGTCTCGCAAGGGCTGCGCGACCACTTCTGGCTGATGGGCATGCAGGTGGGCCTGAAGGCCGCGCTGGACTGCGTCAAGGCGTTCTCCGAGACCGATTTCACCGCCGAGCTGCCGAGCATCGACATCCCGGTGCTGGTGGCCCACGGCGACGACGACCAGATCGTGCCGCTGGCCGCGGCGGGCGCCAAGACGGCGGAACTGCTGCCACGAGCGCGGTTGAAGGTGTATCCCGGCGCGCCGCACGGCTTGTGTGGTGCTTACGAGAAGGCGTTCGACACCGATCTGCTGGACTTCGTGCAGAACTGAGGAGCCGAGACCCCATGACGAACAAACGCTGCTTGCGCCGCGCCGTGGCCGCGCTCGCCGTCGCCCTCGCCGCCGCGATGTCGGCCGGACCCGCGCAGGCGCAGCCGCTGCCCACCATCGTGCTCGTGCACGGCGCCTTCGCCGACACGACCAGCTGGGACGGCGTCGCCGCCGCGCTGCGCGAGCGCGGCTATCGGGTGGTGACCCCGGAGAATCCGTTGCGCGGGCCCGCCTACGACGCGGCCGCGGTGCAGCGGACCCTGGACACGATCAGCGGCCCGGTCGTGCTGGCCGGGCACTCCTACGGCGGCTTCGTGATCAGCAACGTGCGCGATCCGAAGGTGGAATCCCTCGTGTACATCGCGGCCTTCGCGCCGGTGCAAGGCGAGGTGGCCCAGCAGGCGCTCGACCCGATCCGCTTCCCCGGCAGTCAGCTGTTCCCGCCCGCGCTGCAGGTGAAGATCGTGGACGACGTCACGGGCGTCGCGGGGAAGAACCTGGACGGCTATGTCGCGCCGGAGAGTTTCAACGCCGTCTTCGCCCAGGACGTCGGCCCGGCGACCGCGGCCGACATGATCGCCCACCAGCACTCCATCGCCGTGAAAGCGAACCTCGAACCCTCCGGATCGCCGTCCTGGTCCGGCACGCCGAGCTGGTACCTCGTCTCGGCCGCCGATCGCGTCATACCTCCGTCCGCGCAGCGCTTCATGGCCCAGCGCATGGGGGCCCGCGCCAGCGAGATCGACGCCTCGCACGCCTCGCTGGTCTCCCGGCCCGACGCCGTGGCCGCCGTGATCGAAGCCGCCGTCCCGCGCTGAGCGCGGCGTTGCTCCCGTGTCGCGGGGCACGCGTAGCGGGCGAGGGATTCGGGTACCGACAATTAGACTGTGGTCGACAGACGAACCGTGATTCGCCTGCGCTCAGTGGTGGCCACGGGACGTCGGCGCCGGATACGGCGCGACCGGGTACGACAGCGAGGAGGTGCGGCCGATGTCGAGCACCGAGGATCGGCGCTTCGAGGTCCTGCGCGCAATCGTCGCGGACTATGTCGCGACCAAGGAACCGATCGGGTCCAAGACGCTGGTCGAGCGGCACAACCTGGGAGTTTCCAGCGCGACGGTGCGCAACGACATGGCGGTGCTCGAGGCCGAGGGCTACATCACGCAGCCGCACACGAGTTCCGGCCGCATCCCCACCGACAAGGGCTACCGGCAGTTCGTGGACCGCATCTCCGAGGTGAAGCCCCTGTCGTCGGCGGAGCGCAGGGCGATTCTGGAATTCCTGGAATCCGGCGTCGATCTCGACGACGTGCTGCGCCGGGGCGTGCGCCTGCTGGCCCAGCTGACCAGGCAGGTCGCCGTGGTGCAGTACCCGACCGTGTCGGCGTCCACCGTGCGGCACATCGAGGTGGTCGCGCTGAATCCAGCGCGCCTGCTGCTGGTGGTGATCACCGACACCGGCCGGGTCGACCAGCGTCTGGTGGAACTCGGCGCGGTGATCGATGACGAGGATCTGGCCGCGCTGCGCGGCATGCTCGGCGGTGCGATGGACGGCAAACGACTGGCCGCGGCCTCGGCGGCGGTCGCCGAGCTACCCGAGCGCGCGCCGGTGCGGCTGCGCGACGTGCTGGTGCGGGTGTCCACGGTGCTGGTGGAGACCCTCGTCGAACACCCCGAGGAGCGGTTGGTGCTCGGCGGCACCGCCAACCTCACCCGCAACGCCGCCGACTTCGGTTTCCCCGGGTCGCTGCGCGCGGTGCTGGAAGCGCTGGAGGAGCAGGTGGTCGTGCTCAAGCTGCTCGCCGCGGCGCAGCAGCCGGGGACGGTCACCGTGCGGATCGGCGAAGAGACGCAGGTCGAGCAGATGCGCGGCACGTCGGTGGTGTCCACCGGCTACGGCGCGGCCGGCGCGGTGCTCGGCGGTATGGGGGTGCTCGGCCCGACCCGGATGGACTATCCGGGCACCATCGCGTCGGTCGCGGCCGTCGCCCGATATATCGGCGAGGTCCTCGCCGAACGCTGACCTGACGTCGACCGGCGACGCCACTGCTACGCTCGACCCTTCGGCCGGATAAAGTTGAGTGCACAAGACTAATGCTGTTGCCTGCGCGCCTCGCACGCGTCGCCGGCACCGGCGGCACTGTCGAGAACGACCAAGGACTAGAGAACTCAAGTGGCACGGGACTACTACGGACTGCTCGGCGTCGCGAAGAACGCGACCGATCAGGAGATCAAGCGGGCCTACCGCAAGCTGGCGCGTGAGCTCCACCCCGACGTCAACCCCGACGAGGCGGCGCAGGCCAAGTTCAAGGAAGTGTCGACCGCCTACGAGGTGCTGTCGGATCCGGAGAAGCGGCGCATCGTCGACATGGGCGGCGACCCGCTGGAATCCGGCGGCGGCGGGGCCGGATTCAACGGCGCGGGCTTCGGCGGGCTCGGCGACGTGTTCGAGGCGTTCTTCGGCGGCATGAGCGGATCGGCCGGTGCGCGCAAGCCGCGCGGCCGCGTCCAGCCCGGCGCCGATTCGCTGATTCGCACCCGGCTCAGCCTGGCCGAGTGTGCGGTCGGCGTGACCAAACACCTGACCGTGGACACCGCGATCCTGTGTGACATCTGCCAGGGTTCCGGCACCAACGGCAATTCCAAGCCGGTGCGTTGCGAAACCTGTGGCGGCGCAGGCGAAGTGCAGTCCGTGCAGCGGTCCTTCCTCGGCCAGGTGCTGACCTCGCGCCCGTGCCCCACCTGCCGTGGCGCGGGCGAGACGATTCCGGACCCCTGCCACAAGTGCGGTGGCGACGGCCGGGTGCGGGCGCGCCGCGAGATCGCCGCCCCGATTCCCGCGGGCGTCGCGAACGGCATGCGGGTGCGGCTGGCCGCGCAGGGCGAGGTCGGTCCGGGTGGCGGCCACGCGGGCGACCTGTATGTCGAGATCGTGGAGCAGCCGCACGACGTCTTCGTCCGCGACGGTGACGATCTGCACTGCACGATCCGGGTGCCGATGGTCGACGCGGCGCTGGGCACCACCGTCGTGATCGACACGATCCTGGACGGCCCGACCGAGCTGTCCATTCCGGCCGGCACCCAGCCCGGCGAGATCTCGGTGCTGCGCGGGCACGGCATGCCGCGGCTGCGCTCCAGCGCGCGCGGCGACCTGCTCGCGCACCTGGACATCGTGATCCCGGCCAAGCTGGACAGCAAGCAGACCGAACTGCTGCGCAAGTACAAAGGGTTGCGCGAGCGGGAGCGCGCCGAGGTGATGTCGGCGCAGTCCGAGCACAACAGCGGTTTGTTCGCGCGGTTGCGCGCCTCGTTCAGCGGGCGCTAGGTGGCCGCGACGGTCTTCTACCTCGACGAGGTGCCCGAGCCGGGCGCGGTCGCGGTGCTCGACGGCCCGGAGGGCAGGCACGCAGCCACCGTGCGTCGCATCCGGGTCGGCGAGCCGATCACCCTCTCCGATGGACGCGGCGTGTTCGCCGAATCGGAAGTCGTCGCCGCGCAACGCGACCGGCTCGATCTGGCCGTGCGCACCCGGGTGCTGGCGGCCCCGCCCGCCCCGCCGGTCACCGTCGTACAGGCGCTGCCGAAGTCCGATCGTTCGGAGTTGGCGGTCGAGTTGATGACCGAGGCGGGCGCGGACGCCGTCGTGCCGTGGCAGGCCGCGCGCTGCGTCGCGAACTGGGAGGGCAAAGCGGCCAAAGGCGTGGAGAAATGGCGGGCAGCTGCCCGTTCGGCCGCCCGCCAGTCCCGCCGGGCCTACATCCCGGACGTGTCCGACCTGCACCGCACGAAGGACGTACTGGAGTTCATTCGCGAGGCGAAGGCCGACGGCGCGATCGTCGCGGCGCTGCACGAATCCGGTGCCACCCGTTTCAGCACGCTGCCCTTCGCCGATGCGACCCGCGTCGTGCTCGTGGTGGGCCCCGAAGGCGGGCTGGACGACGCGGAACTCACCGCCTTGGCCGAGGCGGGTGCGGAGGTGACGTTGCTCGGTCCGACGGTGCTGCGAACCTCCACCGCGGCGGCGGTCGCGCTCGGCGCTCTCGGCGCTCTGACCCCCCGCTGGTGAACTACCAGGTCTTCTCGCGTCTCTGCCGAGGCGTCGCATCCGTCCTGCGCTCGACCGGCACGCGGGGGCGCGCCGTAGACCGAACGGCCACCCGCACCTCGCCGCCGCGCCGGGACGCCGGAGTCGCCGTGCTCGACAGGAGGCTGCGACCAGCTCAAACCTCGCTGGTTGCCGTTTCCAGCGCGCTACCGGTACGCGTTGTCGCCGCACCGCGGTGCGCTCGGTGCGACACCCACAGCAGCAGCGCCGCGATGACCAGCAGCAATCCGATACCGCAGACCAGGCCGAGCCACCCGGCGCGAACGTAGGGGATCCCGGCCGCTCCGCCGACGAGTGCGCTGCCGAGGTAATAGGCGAACAGATACAGCGACGAGGCCGCGCCTCGATCGCCTTGGGCCATCGCCCCCACCCACGCGCTGGCCGCGGTGTGCGCCCCGAAGAAGCCCGCGGTGAAGAGCAAGACGCCGAGGACCACGGTGCCGATGTGGTCGGGAATCGTCATCATCAGCCCGATCGTCATCACGACCAGCGACATCGCGAGCACGCCCGGCCTGCCGAGCCGATCGGTCGAGCGGCCGGCGGCCGCCGAGGCCGCCGTTCCGGCCAGATACAGCACGAACACCAGACCGGACTGCGCTTCCGGCAACCCGAACGGCGCGCTGGTCAGCCGGTAACCGAGATAGTTGTACATCGAGACGAACCCGCCCATCAGCACGAACGCCAACCCGAACAGGGCGAGCAGGCCGCGATGGCGCATCTGGCGGCCGAGGTCGCCGAGCACGGTCCGGAATCCGGCGGGCCGCGGGACGAAGCCGCGCGAGGGCGGCAGCCGGCGGACGAACCACACGGTGCAGGCCACGGCGGCGAGGGAGACCGCGGCCTGCGCCCACCGCCAGGACGCCAGATCCAGGGTGAACGCCGGAATCAACCGCCCGGCCAGCCCGCCGATCGTGGTGCCCGCCACGTAGATGCCCATCGCGGCGCCCAACCCGTCCGCGCCGATCTCCTCCGCCAGATAGGCCATCGCCACCGCGGGGACGCCGGCCAGCGCGATGCCCTGCAGCGCGCGTCCGGCGAGCAGCAGGTCCAGGGAGGGGCTCAACGGCAGCAACAGCCCGATCGCCGCCGCCGTGACGGCGGATCCGACCATCACCCTGGTCCGCCCGATGCGTGACGAGAGCGCGCTCACCGGGATGATCGCCAGCGCCAGGAAGCCGGTGGTGAGCGACACCGCCAGCGCGGCCCGCGCGGGCGTCGCGCCGAACGCGGCCGAGAGGCTCGGCAGCAGAGCTTGGGCGCTGTACATGGAGGCGAAGGTCGTCAGACCGGCGGCGAACAGCGCGACGGTGATCCTGCGTTCGTGGGCGACGTTCGCTTCGATCCGGGTCGTGGTCATGGCTCCTCCTTTGGTCCAGCATCGCCAGCCGGGACATCTCGAAGGAAATGAATAATGGAGGTGAAGTTCATTCTCTGAACGCATATACCGAGGTGGGATGGTGCTGGGCGAGGATCTGGAGTGGTTCACGACACTCGCCGAACTGGAGCGGGTCGGTGCGGCGGCGGATCGCCTGCACCTCGCGCAGCCGACCCTCTCGCGCATGCTGGCCCGCTTGGAGCGGAGGGTGGGAGTCGAACTGTTCGATCGGCACGGCAAACGGATCACCCTCAACGAGTACGGCCGGATCTACTACGAGCACGCCCGGCGCGCCCGATCCGAACTGGACGCCGCGAAACAGGCGCTCGCCGATCGAGCCAACCCGGCCGGGGGCGTCGTGCGCCTGTCGTTCCAGCACTCTTTCGGCGGCTCCCTGGTACCGCAGCTGATCAGCGGCTTCCGGCGGGTCTCCGGCCGGATCACCGTCACCCTGTGGCAAGGGGCGGCCGCAGCGGTGACCGAGCGGGTGCTGAAAGGCGCGGCCGATCTGGGCATCGTCTCGCCGCGCCCCGCCGTCGCCGGCGTCGGCTGGCACGTCGTGCTGCGCCAGCCCTTGGTTCTCGCGGTGCCGCCGGATCACCGGTCGGCCGGGCGGCGGCAGGTGCGGCTCGCGGAGGTGGCGGACGAGGAGTTCGTCACCATGCACCACGGGTTCGGGATGCGGCGCATCTTCGACGAGCTGTGCGCCGCGGCGGACATCCGGCCGCGCATCGCGTTCGAGTCCAGTGATCTCGTCACCGTGGCCGGGCTGGTGTCGGCCGGCCTGGGGGTGGCGATCCTGCCGCAGGAAGACCCGCTGTCGGCGGGGCCGCTGTCCGGCCCGGTGACGGTGCCGCTGGCGGACGCGGGCGCCGCGCGCTCGGTCGGGCTGGTCTGGCCCGCCGCGGCGACGCCGCCGGACGCGGTGCGACGCTTTCGTGACTTCACCGAGGATTGGGCGCGGCGGCGTGGGGGAATTCCGTGAGGGCCGGTTCTGCCCGCGGCTTATTCACTGGGCGGTGTCGGTGGGGCGCGTTAAACTTTTCTCAACACAGCAGTCGAGACCGGAAAGCAGGCTATAGCCACTTTTGAGAACACAAGGCGAGATCGGCGACCCGTCCACCCCAGCGGCAGGCATCGGCGCCGGCGACAACGGTTCGGGTCCCGCAGCGCGCACCGTGCGCTCGAGCATCGAACTCGCTCCAGAATCCGTGTTCCCCTTCCTCGGTTCGGCCGACCAGAACCTTCGTGAACTGGAAACGCTGCTCGACGCGGACATCCACGTCCGCGGCAACTCCGTGACCCTCACCGGCAAGGCGGCCGACGTCGCGCTCGCCGAGCGGGTGATCGAGCAGCTGGTCGCGCTCACCGGCCGCAACCGCGTGGTGACTCCGGAAGCCGTGCGGCACACCGTCTCGATGCTCACCGAGGGCTCCAGCGAGTCCCCCGCGGAGGTGCTCAGCCTGGACATCCTGTCCCGGCGCGGCAAGACCATCCGGCCCAAGACGCTGAACCAGAAGCGCTACGTCGACGCGATCGACGCCAACACCATCGTGTTCGGCATCGGCCCCGCCGGTACCGGCAAGACCTATCTGGCGATGGCGAAGGCGGTCCAGGCGCTGCAATCCAAGCAGGTCAACCGGATCATTCTCACCCGTCCCGCGGTCGAGGCGGGGGAGCGGCTCGGCTTCCTGCCCGGCACGCTGAACGAGAAGATCGATCCGTACCTGCGGCCGTTGTACGACGCGCTGCACGACATGATGGATCCGGAGGCCATTCCGAAGCTGATGGCGGCCGGTGTCATCGAGGTCGCGCCGCTGGCCTACATGCGCGGGCGCACGCTGAACGACTCGTTCATCATCCTCGACGAGGCACAGAACACCACCGCCGAGCAGATGAAGATGTTCCTGACCCGCCTCGGGTTCGGCTCGAAGATCGTGGTGACCGGTGACGTGACGCAGGTCGATCTGCCGACCGGCGCGCGGTCCGGTCTGCGCGCCGCCAGCGAGATCCTCACCGAGATCGATGACATCCACTTCGCGGAGCTGACCAGCAGCGATGTGGTCCGCCACCGGCTGGTCTCGGACATCGTCGACGCCTACGACCGCTTCGAAGCCGAAGCGCGGCCGCCGGTCGCCCCGCATTACGGCGGCAATCGGGCGCAGCGCCGCGCGGCCGGCCGGTCGGACCGGCGATAACTCGTCTCGCCGGGCGGGGCTCCGCTCCGCCGACGCGATCGCGGGGATCGTAGGCTGTTCGGGTGAGCATCGAGATCGCCAACGAGTCGGGTATCGACGTACCCGAAGAAGAGCTGGTCAGCGTCGCACGGTTCGTGATCGCCCGGATGGACGTCCACCCGGCGGCGGAGCTGTCGATGGTGCTCGTCGATCTCGACACAATGGCCGACCTGCACATGCGCTGGATGGACCTGCCCGGCCCGACCGACGTCATGTCCTTCCCGATGGACGAACTCGAGCCGGGCGGGCGGCCCGACAGTCCCGAACCCGGTCCGTCCATGCTCGGCGACATCGTGCTGTGCCCGGAGTTCGCCGCCGGACAGGCGCGCAAGGCGGGGCATTCGCTCGATCACGAACTCGCCCTGCTCACCGTGCACGGCGTCCTGCACCTGCTCGGCTACGACCATGCCGAGCCGGAGGAGGAGAAGGAGATGTTCGCCCTGCAGGCTCGGCTGCTCGAGGAGTGGTACGAGAGCCTGCGGGAGGCTCGGCGGCGCGCCGAGCTGGCCGAACGCGACGCGCGGTTGCTGGGCAAGGCGGGCTTCACCACACCGGGTGACTCCCTGGGTCCCGCGTGAATTCCCTGACCCTCGTTCTGCTGGCGGTCCTGCTCATCTTCGTGGGTGGGGTTTTCGCCGGCGTCGATTCCGCCCTGAACACGATCTCGCCTGCCCGGGTGGACGACTTGGTGCGCGCCGACCGGCCCGGCGCCGTGCGGCTGAGCCGGGTCGTCGACGACCGGGCGCGCTACGTGAATCTCATGGTGCTGCTGCGCATCCTGTGCGAGATCGGCGCCACGGTGCTGCTCGCGGCCGGACTGATGACGGTCTGGGGGAAGAACTGGGCGCTGCTGATCACCGCGCTGGTGATGGTGCTGGTGTCCTACGTGGTGATCGGGGTCGGCCCGCGCACGCTGGGCAGGCAGCACGCGTACTCCATCTCGCTGGCCGCGGCGTTGCCGCTGCAGTTCATCGGAGCGCTGCTCGGCCCGCTGAGCAGGCTGCTGATCCTCATCGGTAACGCGATCACTCCGGGTAAGGGTTTTCGCAACGGTCCCTTCGCTTCCGAGATCGAGTTGCGCGAGGTGGTCGAGATGGCCGGTGAGCGTGGGGTGGTGGCCGACGACGAGCGGCGCATGATCCAGTCGGTCTTCGAATTAGGCGACACACCGGCGCGCGCGGTGATGGTGCCGCGCACGGAGATGGTCTGGATCGAAGCGGACAAGACCGCGGCGCAGGCGATGTCGCTGGCGGTGCGCTCCGGGCATTCGCGGATCCCGGTGATCGGCGAGAACGTCGACGACATCCTCGGCGTGGTCTATCTGAAGGATCTCGTGCCGTTCGCCGAGCGCGGCCGCAAGGTGCGAGTGCGCGAGGTGATGCGGCCCGCGGTGTTCATGCCCGACTCCAAACCGCTGGACAGCCTGCTGGACGAGATGCAGCGCAGGCGCAACCACATGGCTTTGCTGGTGGACGAATACGGCGGGATCGCGGGCCTGGTGACCATCGAGGACGTGCTCGAGGAGATCGTCGGAGAGATCGCCGACGAGTACGACACCGACGAGACCCCGCCCATCGAGGATCTCGGCGACGGGCGCTACCGCGTGTCGGCCCGGCTGCCGGTGGAGGATCTCGGGGAGCTGTACGGGTTGGAGATCGAGGAGGAGGACGTCGACACCGTCGGCGGCCTGCTCGCACACGAGCTGGGCCGGGTGCCGCTGCCCGGATCGAAGGTCGAGGCGCACGGGCTGGTGCTGCGCGGTGAGGGCGGCCCGGACGCGCGCGGCCGGATGCGGGTGAACACCGTGGTGGTACGCAAAGCGCGCGAGAAGGTCCCCGCCGGGAAGCCCAACGGGGACAATCCCAATGGCAAGCGCAAGGCCAACGGATCGGAGCGGGAGATCCCTGCCGATCGCGACGAGGACGGAGACAGCGAATGACCGAACTGGACGCCGAGGACAACAAGCTGGTGGTGCTGGCCCGCGGCGCGCTCGGCCGCACCGGTGGAGCGAGCGGAGCGGCGATCCGGGACACCGATGGACGCACCTACGCCGCCGGCGAGGTCACGCTGACCGCGCTGCGGCTGACGGCGCTGCAGGCCGCCGTGGCCGCGGCCTTGTCCAGCGGCGCCGAGGGATTCGAGGCGGCTGCCGTGGTCGGCGGGAAGTTGTCCGACTTCGGGGTGACCGCGGTGCGGGAGGTGTCGGCGGAGGCGCGGATCATCTTCACCGATCGCGACGGCGCGGTGTTCGAGGTCGTCGACGACTCCGCGGATGCGGCCGACGCCGTGAGCGCCGACTCCGGCGAGGTCCGCGGTGGCTGAGGCACAGGGCAAGGGCGAATTCCGTTCCGGCTTCGTCTGTTTCGTCGGTCGCCCGAACACCGGCAAGTCGACGCTGACCAACGCACTGGTCGGCGCGAAGATCGCGATCACCTCCTCGCGTCCCCAGACGACCAGGCACACGATTCGCGGCATCGTGCACCGCGAGCACGCGCAACTGATCCTGGTCGACACCCCCGGCCTGCACCGCCCGCGCACCCTGCTCGGTCAGCGGCTCAACGACCTGGTGCGCGACACGTATTCGGAAGTCGACGTGATCGCGCTGTGCATCCCGGCCGACGAGAAGATCGGTCCCGGTGACCGCTGGATCGTGCAGCAGATCAAGCAGATGGCGCCGAAGACGACGCTGCTCGGGGTGGTCACCAAGATCGACAAGGTGAGCCGCGACCAGGTCGCCGAGCAACTGCTCGCCGTGTCTCAGCTCCTGGGCCCCGAGGCCGATGTGGTGCCGGTGTCGGCGGTCGAGGGCGAGCAGGTCGAGGTGCTTGTCGACGTCATCGCCTCGAAGATGCCGGAGGGCCCGGCGTTCTACCCCGACGGCGAACTCACCGACGAGCCCGAGGAAACGCTGATGGCCGAGCTCATCCGCGAAGCCGCGCTCGAGGGTGTCCGCGACGAACTGCCGCACTCGCTGGCCGTCGTCATCGAGGAGGTCCTGCCCTACGAGGATCGCGAGGACATGCTCGACGTCCACGCCCTGCTCTACGTCGAGCGTCCCAGCCAGAAGGCCATCGTCATCGGCAAGGGCGGCTCCCGGCTGAAAGAGGTCGGCACCAACGCCCGCAAACAGATCGAACACATCCTCGGCACCCGCATCTATCTGAACCTGCACGTGAAGGTGGCCAAGGACTGGCAGCGGGATCCGAAACAGCTGGGCAAACTGGGTTTCTGAGCGGTTCGAAACCGTGCGCGAAGCAACCGGGAAAGCGGCCATTGTGCGACCGTGCCGCTGGTGCTCTGCTCATGTGGCCAGAAATGTTCGGATGGCCTCGTCGGTGGTGAGACGGTTGGAGCCGACGTCGGGGTTGGTGATGGTTGGCCGCACCCGAGGCTTCCCTGGCGAAGGGGCTGACGCCGTGTTCGGCGTCAGCTGTCGCCAGTCTCCTGATTTCGTTGCTCGAGTGCTGGGCGAATCGAGCGTATGCCCGTGCGATCAATTCGGATCTGGTCAGCAAGACACGCACGGCCTGGTCGCCGCAGCTTCCTCAGTTTCGCCTGATCCCGTCGCCGACGTCCGGGTGACCGGGTGACCAGCGGCTGTCGGCCGTGCCCCGGATGCCGTCGTGCCGGAGCAGGACAGCTACGGCCACCAGGTGACGGTCGGCCATCGGGCGCTCCTCTCGCTCCACGGTCCGGCCGAGGGGAGATGGCATCGGCGCAGTGGAACCGGCGTGGGTTCTGCGGCGGCCATACCGAAATATGCGGGGACTCGGCGCGTTCACAAGGTACATCGCGCCGACGGATGCCGAGCATGATCCGGCAGGGATTCGTGCGTGCGCCGACTGATGCGGAATCGCCTCGGCCGGAGCCGGATCGGTTCAGGTCACCACCACGGGTCGGGGCGGTGGCGGTGCCACTGGAGTTCGGATTCGAGTTGGGCGGCCAAGGAGATCAAGAGCGGTTCGGAATTCGCCGTGCCCATCAGTTGGGCGCCGACGGGGAGGCCGGTGTCGGTGAAGCCTGCGGGGACGTTGATACTCGGCCAGCCCAGAACATTCCAGGGCCAGGTGTAGGGGCAGGCGGCGGTGATGAGATTGTTCGTGGCGTTGACGCCGATGCCGTCGATTTCTTCGGCGCGTGGCGCAGCGGTGGCGGTGGTGGGGGCGAGGACGACGTCGTAGTCGCGGAAGAAGCGGCCGATCCGACTGTGCAGCAATGGTTCCAGGTGACGCGCCGCGTAGAGCGCGGGACCGTCGAGCACGCGCCCGATCCGGGCATTGGTGGTGGTGCGCGGATCGACCTTCAGGCCGGGCATCCGCGTCTGAACCCGCCGGATGCCTGCGAGCGAACGCGGTAGGAAGGAGGCGCCGACCAGGATGCCGTAATGCAGGTCGGCCACGGTCACGCTGTGCCCGAGCGCGCGCAGCGTATCGGCGGTGCGGCGCACCGCTTGCTCGACCTCGGGGTCCAGCGCCGTTCTGGTCGCGGTGAAGGGAATACGCAGCGACAGAGCGATCCGCAGCTTCCCCGGATCCCGGCCGACGGCATCCGACGCGGTGATCGGTTCCGGCGTGTGCAGATCGCCTGGATGCGGACCGGCCGCCGCGTCCAGCAGCAGCGCCGCGTCCGCGACGGTGCGCGCCAGCGGCCCGTTGACGGTGAGCCCGTAGAACGCTTCGGGCTCCGGCCAGGTGGAGATTCGCCCGCGCTGCGGTTTGATGCCGACCAGGTTCGTCCACGCGGCGGGAATGCGGATCGAGCCCGCGCCGTCGGAACCGAGAGCGGCCGGAACCAGTCCGGCCGCGACGGCCGCCGAAGCCCCGCCGGAGGAGCCGCCCGGCGTCCGGGTGCGGTCCCAGGGGTTGCGGGTGTGGCCGAACCACGCGGCGCTGGTGAACGGCCACTGTCCCAGCTCGCAGGTATTGGTCTTGCCGACGATCACCGCGCCCGCGGCACGCAGGCGCCGCACCGATTCCGCGTCCTGGGCCTTGGGTGCGAAATCGCCGCCGCAGCCGAACGCGGTCGGCTCACCCGCGACATCCGTGTCGTCCTTCACCGCGACGGGCACGCCCAGCAGCGGCAGTCGCTCACCCGCGGCCAGCCGCCGGTCGGCCTCGGCGGCCTCGGCCAGCGCCCGCTCCCGGCGCACGATACGGAAAGCGTTGAGCGTGCTCTGCGTCGCGTCGATCCGGTCCAGTGCGCCGCCGACCGCCGTGGTCGAGGTCATCGCGCCGTCGGCGATGGCAGCCGCCAGTTCGGCCAGTCCCAGCTCCCGAGTGCCGGGGACACGGGCAGGATCGGACACCGTCATGTGAGCTCCGTCTCGTCGTGGTGTATCAGACGGTAGCGCGAAGTTGGTCGGTCGTCCAGGTCGGGCCCAAAGCTCAGGTCAGCGAATGCGCTTGCATTCGCCGTACGGCACCCCCTGGGTGAGGTCGGGCCTGCCGAACATTCGGCCGACGAGCGTTGAACGCCGCCACCGAGAACCTCTTTATGTCGGCCTGGACCCACACCCTACCGGCGAAGCGCTGTTGATGCCGCCGATCGTGCCGCTGACGGTCGCCGTCGGCAGACCCATGACGAGGAAGGCCGCTGAGGTGGAGACCAGAACGGCCGGCGGGAGAGACTTGCGCGTTATTCGCATCTTTCGACAGTGGAATCGGTTTCGACCGCGGGACGCTCGATGTCCGGCAAGATCTTGCCCCTGTTCCCCTCGTGGCGTTCGTATAGGGGATGATCGGCGTCGTCGCGGGGGCGGCGTTCGGGACCGATCGCAAGTTCTCTGCGAGTTACGAAACCTACTGGTTCGATAGACGTTCGACGTCTTGCCGACGTGTATCGGCAGCGATGAAGATCGCGCTATGGAACCGAGCTTACGAGTACTCGTCGCCTCGCCGCTGGGCGGAATCATCGCGCCCACGCTGTCGCACTATTTTCCGGCATCGACGGTCGCGGTCGCTTCCGATGTCGACGAGGTGCGCAGTCAAATCGTGGGACGTTTTCGGTTCGATGTGGTCATCTCGGATCTGATCTGGAACAAGCCCGAAATGGAATACCGGTTCGACGGTTTGGATGTCCTCGACTTGCTCCGGGACACCAAACGGCAGAGCGAGGTTCTGCTCGCGGCTCAAGGGCACAGTATGGAGAGCGATCATCTCGACGAGGCCCGGCTGCGCGCGGCCGAGATCGCCGAGTTCTACGACAAATCATCCGGCGTGCCCGCGTTGCTCGAGGCCATCCAGCGCGCCGCCACCGGCCGCAGCGCGCAGATCGCGCCGCCGCTGCAGGGGCCGCCCGCATTGGGCGCGCTGTTCACCGAACAGCGCGGCGAGACCGCGGGCCGATTGGCCGGTGCGATCGCCGCCAAATCGGCATGGGACTACAACTCCCTGGCGCAAGTCGCCCGAGTCGGTTCGAACACCGCGAACAAAGCGACCAACACCTATATCGGGCCGATCATCCTCGCTCGAAAGGAACTGCCCGAGGGCACGCCGTTGACCCAGGGCGTGGTGTTCCGCTGGTGCGGTGAGCACGCGCATTACCTGATCAGTTGGTGCCGCCGGAACGGTCATGCCGATGTCCTCGGTCCGCGCTACACCTGACGGTGCGGTCGGTTCCGGGCGTGCGAGGTTCCGCATCGGCGCTCGGCGGCGCGCCAGAACGTCCGCATGCCCTTTCCTGCGGCACCCGCCGACCGGATAGCGCGCCTGTATCCGCACCGGCGGAAGGCGGCAGCGGGTGTGATCGCCCGCGATCACCAGATCCGAATCACCGGCGTCGGCGGGCACACGAACAACGTCCGCTCGGTCGCGGGCGACGAGAAGTCGCATGAATCGTTCCGTTCTCGTGAGCCTCGTGGAAACTTCTCTGTCGCGTCGACCGACGGATGGAACAGAAACCAAGTATGGACCGCGCTGAGACGGTCCCGGGGAGGTCGTCGACGCCGGATCTGGCACTCCGAATGGCTCGGCGGGTACTTGATAGCCGCGTCTCCAGGGTTTCTCCCCGATGCTTGCCTCGGTGCGGCAAGCGAGTGCGAGATCTTGCTCGGCTCGCTGCCGCTGTCACAGCGTTCGGCGGCGACCGCGTCCACGTCCGTCGCCCAGGCCCGCACCACCCGGTCCGCTCCCCGGCGAGCAGTAGGCGCCCGCACCCGCGCGTAGATGGCGGCGACCCGCCCCGTGCGCAGGAGCGGTGAACGAGTTGGGTGAGGTGGAGTTCCGCGCTGCCGACGAATCCCTGGCACCCGCGGGTCGGCAAGATCTTGCCGATGAGGATTCGTGCCCGGCCGAAAAGAACCCCGGTGCGGTGGCGGGCGGTCAGACTTGGCACGGCAGCGGGATTCCGCTCGGCTCGGGACGAGCCGGATGCTTGGCTGGCGAGGTGCGATGCGCCGAGTGTCAGCAGTCCAACCGCAATGGCTCCGCGTGCTGCCGCAACCGTGGTGCGCACGCCCGTCGGCGGCGGCTCGGAAACGACGCCGTGACCACTGCGAAGGCGCTCGAGGAGCTGCGTTCCTCGCTGCGCGACCTACTCGACCGGATCAGTCGGTGCGAGGCGGAACTCGCCGACCGGCAACTCATCGAGGAGATGACGCGGCGGGCGGCGGCCGAGGCGGCCAAGCAGCGGCCGAACCGGATCGTTCTCACGGGCGGTCTGCACGCGGTGGGGGAGTCGGTCGCGGGCGTCGCCTCCCTGGCGACGGCGGTGATGGCATCGAAAGCCGCGGTCAAGGCGGTCTTCGGCTGACCGGGGCCAGCAAAAGCAGTAGACATACATACGGTATGTATGTAACAGTGGTCCAGTACCGCCGATCTCCGGGAGGACCCATGGCAACCAGCACTGCACTCGGCCGCACCCACGAAGTGGACCTGCCCGGCGGCCGCATTCGCTATCACGAGACGGGGGAGGGCGCTCCGGTCGTTTTCGTGCACGGCCTGCTCGTCAACGCGGACCTCTGGCGCAAGGTGGTGCCCACGATCGCCGCGGCCGGATACCGCTGTCTGGCGCCGGACTGGCCACTCGGCTCGCACGAGATCCCCGTTCCGGACGCGGAACTGACCCCCGTGGGGATCGCCGATCTCATCGCCGCGTTCCTCGAGCGTCTCGACCTCACCGACGTCACTCTGGTGGCCAACGACACCGGCGGCGCGATCACCCAGGTGTTGCTGACCCGCGACCGGTCCCGCGTCGGCCGCGTCGTTCTGGTCTCGGTGGACAGCTACGAAAGCTTTCTGCCGCAGCCGTTCACCGCGCTGCCCCTGCTGGCGAAGATCCCGGGGTCGTTACGCCCTCTCACCGAGGCATTGCGCATCCGGGCGCTGCACCGCCTTCCGCTGGCATTCGGCTGGGTCACCAAACGGCCCGTCCCGCCCGAAATCGTGGACTCCTACCTGCTGCCGAGCCGCAACTCCGCCGCGATCCGGAAAGATCTGCGGCGCTTCCTGAAGTCGGCGCATCGCCGCTACACCCTGGCTGCCGCCCGCCACTTCGTCGGCGTCGACATCCCGGTACTGCTGGCCTGGGCGCGAGAGGACCGGCTGTTCCCGCTGTCGTTCGCCGAACGCCTGGCCCACGATCTGCAGAACGCGCAGCTGACGCTCATCGACGACTCGTACACCTTCGTGCCGGAGGACCAGCCCGAGTTGCTCGCCGAATCGATCCTGGAGTTCACTCGGCTGCATGCCACGCCGTAGCCAGGAAGACCGCTCTCGCGCAACCAAGGCCGCGCTCGAACAGGCGGGACGCCGTTTGTTCACCGAGCGCGGCTTCGCGGGGACTTCCGCCGAGGAACTGGTGACCGAGGCGGGCGTCACCCGAGGCGCGCTGCACCACCACTACGGCGATAAACGCGGACTGTTCCTCGCGGTGCTGGAACAGATCGAGGTCGAGATCACCGAGGAGATCGAAAACGCCATCGCCGCGGTCGGTTCCGCGGACGTGATGGCCGGAATGGCCGCGGGGCTCGGGCTGTTCCTGGAGATCTGCCAGCGCCCCGCGATGCTGCGGATCGCGCTCACCGACGCACCCGCCGTGCTCGGCTGGCAGGCCTGGCGCGAATTCGAATCCGCGCACGGGCTCGGCTTGATCACCACGCAACTCGAGCGCGCCCGCGACGCCGGGTTGATCGCGGACGCCCCCGTTTCCGTCGTGGCCCAGCTCGTCGTCAGCGTGATCAGTGAGGCCGCGTTGATCGTCGCGCACGCCGAGGACCCCGATCTCGCCCGCGCGCAGACCCAGCAATCGGTCCTGCTGCTCATCTCGGGGCTCCTGCGCGCCGACGGCTGAAACGAGCCGGGTCGCGACGATCGGGAACTCGCGGCCTCGCTCGACGCCTCCGTAGATGGTCGCTGCCTGCATCGATACGACGTCCTGTGGTCTTATCCTGCGCATGTGACAGAGCAATCGGCGCGTCGACTCCGGACGCGCGTGACACCGCTGGCCGTGGGGCTGGTGCTCGCGACGGCCGGCGCCGCGACCCGGCCGTTCAGCTGGCCGGCGACCGCGCTGGTGGCGGTGGCGGCGCTGGGCGCGATGGTGCTGACGTTCCGCGGGCGAATCGTGCGGCTTCCGCGTACCGCCCGGCTCGGGCGCGGCCTGGCGATGTGGTCGGCGCTGCTGGTCGCGGCGTCGGCATGGGAGCTCTACGCCCTCCTGCGCCAGCCCGCCCTGAATCGGCCGAGCCACGAGCACCCGACCTTGTCCACACTGCTGGATCCGGCCCTCGAACAGTGGCCGTTGCGGTTCGCCGGATGGCTGGTGTGGCTGGCCGCCGGGTGGTGGCTGGTGTCGAGATGAGCGATCGAGCCGTCGTCCTGCTCGGGTTCGCCCTGATCCTGGCGGCCGCGCTCGTCGCGTTGTCGGTAACGCGGCTGCGCCGCGATTCGGTCGCCGCGCTGGGGGAGACGATCGCCTATTTGACCGGCACCCGCACGACGAGAATCCTCGCCGTGCTCGTGTGGGCGTGGCTCGGCTGGCACTTCCTGGCCAGGTGAGCCCGGTCTGCGGCCGCGCGAGGCCGACCTGCCTGTGCTGAACCGCGTGCCGTGCGGGCGGATTCGAATACCGATGCGCCCATCGCCTCGCAGCGAGCCAACCCAGACCGAGCATGGGCTGAGCGTGCTCCGCCTGGTGTTCGCGTTGCTGTCGTGCGGCGGCGAGGCTCATGCAGGCAGCCACACCGAACAGCATGCCTTCAGCCATGGGCTGGAATACCGACGCGCCCAGCGCACCGCAACCACGTTTTTCGAGCGAAGCGAGACCGAGCATCCGCCGTTCGCGGCCCGGCTCGCGTTTGCGCGGCCGCCGCGTACGCGACGAAGGAGCAAGCGGCGGTCGCGCAAACG